>DAOUEJ010000102.1:0-72743 GCA_034430615.1 Anaerolineales bacterium
ACGGCCGGAAATCTGCATTCCCCTTGAACGAACAGTACTTCGTGATCGCCGCCGTCAGTGTCGTCTTCCCGTGGTCGATGTGTCCCATCGTTCCCACGTTCATGTGCGGCTTCGTTCGCTGAAATTTCTCCTTAGCCATAATTCCTATCTCCTCATGCAATCAAGATCCGGTTGTAATAGAGCTTAGAGCCCTCAAGGGGATTTGAACCCCTGACCCCGTTCTTACCAAGAACGTGCTCTACCGTCTGAGCTATGAGGGCGGGGACCGCAGCTTCTTTATCGATCAGCAATGCAGCCGCTGAGTGGGCGGTGAAGGATTCGAACCTCCGAAGGCGTATGCCAGCTGATTTACAGTCAGCCCCCTTTGGCCACTTGGGTAACCGCCCGTGGTCGCCCTATTCCCTTTCCCAGTCTTCCCAGGTTGTGGGCCTCGTGGGCTTGCTGGGAAAACAAGCCGACGATGGGAATCGAACCCATAACCTACCGCTTACAAGGCGGTTGCTCTGCCGTTGAGCTACGTCGGCATGACAACAAAATGCGCCTCACCTGCACGGCGCTGTTTTATTATACCAGACACTCCTGCCGACCTCGCGCGCCGAGTTTACCAAGATTCAGGGGCAGCGTCAATGGACCTTGAATTTCGCTGCTCCCGGGCTGTAAATAAAACGATGGATCCGGCCACTGCCGCGTTGAGGGAGCTGATGTGCCCACCCATCGGAATATGCACCAGGAAATCACACGATTCGCGCACCAAACGCCGTAGCCCGGCTCCCTCGTTCCCAACAACGAGCGCCATGCGTCCCGTGAATGAGGCCTGTGTATATATCTTAGCCCCTGATCCCTGATCAAGGCCTGCGATCCAGAACTGGGCATCCTTGAGAACACGCATCGCTTGCGCCAGGTTGTGCCTGGCAATCAGCAGGTGCTCGCTCGCACCAGCAGAAGCGCGCACGACTGCCGGTGTCACCGAAGCGCTGCGGTGTGCCGGGATGAGCACCCCGGCGACGCCGACAGCCTCCGCGCTGCGCAGGAGTGTGCCCAGGTTTTGCGGATCCTGGAGCATATCCAGGATCAGGACCAGGGCTCCTGCTGGAGACTTCTCGCAGCGTTTAATGACGGCTATCAGGTCCTCATAAGGATAAGGACCAGCATCAGCCAGGACACCCTGATGATTGACCCCAGAACGATCCAGTTCCTGACGCTGGACATACGTGACGGGGATATCTTGCTCGCCCGCAAGGTCGATAAGCTGCGCGAGCGTCCCTTCGATTTGCGCGCCCTGTGCTATCCGGATGGCGTTAACCGACCGCCGGCCAGCTTTCAGCGTCTCAACGATTGGGTTCCGGCCGTAAAGTGTGTCTCCCGGCGCAGTTGTCATCGGATGTGCACCATGGGCTTTGAGCCCCAGGAGATCATCTTGGTGGAATGTGATGAGAACGAGCAGACTTCTGGGGCGAGGATCACACTTTGCGCCAGGTGGTGACTCCCTTACTATCTTCCAGGGTAACATCCATCTTCGCCAGGCGATCGCGGATTTGATCTGCAAGTGCGAATTGGCCAGCCTCCCGCAGTGACTGCCTGATCTCGATCAGCAGTTCGATGAAGGGGCCGGCGTCCCCCTCCAACCCGGCAATCTCGAGCTGTAAACCTAGCACTTCTGCCAGCTCACGCAGCACGGCCTGTGACCGTGAAAGATCGGGGTTGCTAGCTCCAGCCGCACGCGCTTCGTTGATCGCCTTTACCAAATCAAACAGATGCCCCAACGCGCCGGCTGTGTTGAAATCGTCATCCATCGCCGACTTGAACCCATCCCGTGCGGCCTCGTTCGCTGCTTCCAATTGATGGGTGAGTTCAGCAGGAACATCCTTCAGAGGGATAGCCGGTCGCAGCCCTCCCTTCAAACGGGCGAGCGCCGCCGCAGCCTGCTCGATTACCGCATCGTTGAAAGTGACTGGGCTGCGGTAGCTGGCATTCAGAATGAGTATGCGCAGGACATCTGGCTCGTGTTCCTCCAGGAATGCTTCGATCGTGAATACATTTCCTGTCGATTTTGACATGTCGGCACCGCTGAGCTGCATCATGCCGTTGTGCACCCAGTAGCGCGAGAAAGGCACACCACTGTAGCTTTCGGATTGGGCGATTTCATTTTCGTGATGGGGAAATATCAGGTCATTTCCACCGCCGTGGATGTCGATTTGCTCTCCAAGATGGTGCAGGCTCATCGCAGAGCACTCGATGTGCCACCCTGGTCTGCCAAGCCCCCATGGGCTTTCCCAGGCTGGCTCACCAGGCTTGGCTGATTTCCACAGGGCAAAATCGGCCGGGTCTTCCTTGCGGCTATCGACCTCAAGCCGGGCGCCAGCCCGCATATCCTCTACATGGCGATGTGAAAGCCGACCATAGTCTTCATCCCGGGCAACCCGGAAATATACGTCTCCATCGATAGCGTATGCATAACCGCGCTCGATCAAACCCTCCACCATGTCGATGATAGTCTCGATCTCAAGCGAAACGCGCGGGTACACCGACGCGGGTTTGATGTTCAGGTCCTTCAGATGCTGGTCGTATTCATCAATGTAGGTATTGGCCAGCTCAAGCGCATCGGCACCCAATTCCTGGGCCCTCAAGATCACCTTATCGTCAACATCTGTGTAATTCATGACGTGTTTGATCTCGTAACCGCTGTATTCGAGGTAGCGCTTGATGACGTCAAAGACAATGGACGACATCGCGTGTCCGACGTGGGCTTTGTCGTAGACTGTAGGCCCGCAGACATACATTCGCACTTTACCTGGTTCGATCGTCTCGAAAGGTTCCTTGCTGCGAGTGAGTGTGTTATAGATTGTTAGCGTCATGAAGCCCTACTCCCCCAGGACTGGCTGAACAGGTTCGGCACCCGGCCGGGCGAAGATCATTCTTCCAGCTGCAGTTTGAAGCACTTTCGTTACGGTGACGGGAACCACCTGATTGATATACCCCTTGCCTTCCTCGACCACGACCATGGTCCCGTCGTCGAGATATCCCACACCCTGTCCAACCTCTTTCCCTTCCTGGATGACGCTCACCTCAAGCGTCTCGCCAGGCAGAAAGACCGTCTTCACAGCGTTGGCAAGCTCATTGATATTGAGAACCGTTACACCCTGCAGTTCGGCGACACGATTGAGGTTATAGTCGTTGGTCAGGATACTGCTCCGCAGCTGCTTGGCGAGCACGACCAGCTTGTCATCGACCTCGCGCACACCTTCCACGTCAAGATCGGTTACCCTGAAGGAAATGTTGGGGTCCTTTTGCAGACGGTTGAGGATGTCGAGCCCACGCCGGCCGCGCTGGCGCCGTAGGCTGTCGGATGAATCGGCAATATGCTGGAGTTCGTTTAGGACAAAGGCTGGGACCAGCATCGGTCCATTGATGAAGCCGGTGTGAGCGATATCGGCGATGCGGCCATCAATAATTACGCTCGTGTCGAGCAGCACGCTCCCTCCACCGCTGACAGCTCCCTTTGCTTCCTGAACCGTGCTTGAAAAGCGCGAACTGATCAGGTTCAGAATGTCACTCTGGCGAGTGATGAACACCGCCACGCTCAAATAACTAAATAGGACCACACCCAGGAAGGGAAGGATCTGGCTGAAGGGTGAGGGCAGGAAAGAGAGGGGAAAGGCAACCAGTGCTGCCACGATTAAACCCACGATGAGACCGATCGCCCCGGCGATGATGCTGCGGGCCGATAGCTGGGCGATTTGTGATCGAATGGCCCGTGTGGGTCGGGTGGTAATAAATGGTGTCACCACCAGCCCCATCAATGCACCGACCAGCCCAAATACGCTCGCCCAGAGGACCGGCTGCTCGCCAGCGGACTTCCCCAGCAAGGTGCCAAGGTAGACACCTCCGACTGCAAATGCGACCATGCCGATCAGGCGGAATACAAAATCAATGCTCATAGCCCTGCCTTTTAATAACACTGTGGACGCCCGGTTTCGGCGTCCACAGTGTGGAAAACCCCCATCCCCTTGGTTCGTTGACCGATGGCCCTCAAATGCCGAACGATCGTCGTGTATCGGATATAGAAGCCTGGTAAACGAATTGTGCGGATGATGCCGGGCGAAGAAGGCGCAAATAAAGGATAAACGAACCTTCTCGCAAGTTCATGATAACACGCCGCCCGAGGGCATGTCAACGCGTGAGGTACTTCGTGTGGTGTACAATCGCCCTTCTGCGGAGACTTGCTATGCACATTCTTATCACGAACGACGACGGTGTCCAGGCCCCGGGCTTACTAGCCCTGGCCCAGGCCTTTCAAGGTCTGGGCAGGGTGACGGTACTTGCGCCCGATCGAAATTGGTCCGCCTCTGGTCATGTGAAAACAATGCATCGGCCGCTCCGTGTTAGGGAGACACAACTCGCCGATGGCACTCCAGCGCTGGCCACTGATGGTTCGCCTTCCGACTGTGTCGCTCTCGCTGTCCTGGGGTTGGTCAAAGAGCCGCTCGACTTCGTCGTCTCCGGGATCAATCCACGGGCGAATGTCGGGAATGATCTGACCTACAGCGGCACTGTCACGGCGGCGATGGAGGCGGGGATTTCCGGATTACCCGGTTTCGCTTGCTCGGTTGACCCTCAGGATGACCGCCGTGGCCCTATCGACTACCAACCCGCTGCCAACATCTTTCGATCGATCATCACTCAGGCCATGGCTAAGCCACGGCCCGAGGCGCTCATCCTCAATATCAATGTCCCCCTTACCCCGGTCGAGCAAATTAAAGGAGTCGCCATCACCCGGCAGGGAATCCGGGTGTATCGTGATGCGCTGGTGCAGAGAGACGATCCGCGGGGTGAGAAGTACTACTGGATAGGGGGTGAAACCCCGACTGGGTTTCCGGATTCCGGAACTGATTTCTGGGCACTGGCCAACGGGTATGTCTCCGTAACACCACTTTCACTCGACCTGACCGCCTCCCAGCTGCTGCCCACACTTGAGGCCTGGGATCTGACCCTTTAACCACACGAGGGAGGCTATCCGCCTCCCTCGTGTGAGAGCGATTTCATAGAACAAGCTCAGCCCTGGACTGCCTCCGGCAGTGGTTCAATCCGTACGGCAGAGACTTTGTACTCAGGGATCTTCGCCACCGGGTCGATATTCTTCGACGTCAGCAAGTTAGCGGCTGCCTCGGCGAAGTGGAAGGTCATGAACACCGTTCCCGGTGGTGAGCGGCGTGTGACGACCGCTTGTGCCTGGACAGCCCCACGGCGGGATTCGACCCTGACCATCCCACCCGGTTCAATAGAATATTTCTCTGCATCATCGGGATGGATTTCCACTTCCGCTACTGGCGCCAGGCTGTCGAGTTCCGGTGACCGTCTCGACATTGTGCCCCCGTGCCAGTGGAAGAGCACTCGACCCGTGGAAAGGATCAGGGGGTACTCCGCGTCTGGTAATTCGGCGGCCTCCTTAAATTCGACCGCACTGAATAAACCAAGGCCACGGGTGAACTTGCCAACATGCAGAATTGGGGTTCCCGGATGATCTGGGGTCGGACAAGGCCACTGCAAGCCTCCACCCTCCAGTCTTGCATGCGAGATTCCGGCATACTGCGGGGTCAGAGCAGCCATTTCATCAAAGATCTGGGACGAATCTTCATACTCCCAACCTGTGCCCATCTCATTCGCCAGCCTGGTGAGAATCTCCCAGTCCGTGAGTGCGCTTCCCATGGGTTCGATCGCCTTTCGTACCAGGTGAACCCTGCGCTCTGTGTTGGTAAAGGTTCCTGTTTTTTCCGCAAAACTGACCGCTGGAAGCACTACATCAGCGAGCTGAGCTGTCTCGTTCAGGAAAATATCCTGCACGGCGAGGAACTCGACCGCACGCAGCGCTTCTTCGACATGTGACTGATCCGGATCGGAGAGGATCGGGTTCTCGCCCATGACATAGATCGCTTTAACCTCTCCTGCCAGGGCGGCATCCACGATCTCGGTCACGGTCAATCCGGGCGTCAGGCTCAGCATGTCCTCCCTGACTCCCCAACCGTCGGCGAATTTCGCCCGCATTCCTGGGTCTGCCACAGCCTGATACCCTGGGTAGACATTCACCAGGCCACCCATGTCGCATGCGCCCTGGACATTGTTCTGCCCACGGAGAGGGTTTAATCCCGTACCGGGCCGACCTACCTGCCCGCAAAGCAGGGCCAGGTTGGCCAGCGATTTCACGTTATCCGTTCCGGTCGTATGCTGGGTAATCCCCATTGCCCAGAAGATGGCCGAGGCCGACGAACCGGCGTAGAGCCTGGCGGCTTGGATGATGTCATCGGCAGGCACGCCAGTGATTCCAGCCGCGCGCTGCGGCGTCCAAGCCTTAACCGATTCGCGGTAGATCTCGAGGCCTTCCGTGCGTGCTGCAATAAAATCTCGATCGTGCAGATCCTCTTCGAGGATCACATGTCCGATGGCGTTTACCAGAGCGACGTCCGTTCCCGGGCGCTGACGCAAGTGCAGGTAGGCAAAATTGGCCAGTTCGATCCGGCGCGGGTCAACCAGGATCAAGCGTGCGCCATGTTCACGGACCGCTTTCTTCATCTGCAAACTGAGTACTGGGTGGGATTCGGTCGTGTTGCTGCCAATTACGAACAGCACTTGGGCGGCCGGGATATCGTCGATCGAGTTGGTCATTGCTCCTGAGCCGAGAGTTGTGGCCAGACCGGCCACGCTGCTCGAGTGTCAAAGACGAGCGCAGTGATCAATGTTATTCGTACCCACCACGGCGCGCGCCAGCTTCTGCATCAGGTAATTTTCTTCGTTTGTGCACTTGGCAGATGTCAGGAAGGCGATGCTGTCTGGCCCGTACTTGGTGCGCAAGTCCATTAGACGACCTGCCACGAGTGTCAGCGCTGAGGCCCAGGATGCCTCAGCAAAAGAGGTGGAGCGGGCATCTCGCATCAGCGGCGTGGTCAGGCGGTCAGGAGCGTAGATAAAGTCATAGCCGAAGCGGCCTTTAACGCACAGGTTGCCGAAATTGACCCGATTATCGAAGCGACCCTCCACGCGGAAGATCTGGTCACCACTCAGATGCAGATCCATCTGGCAGCCAACGCCACAGTAGGGACAGGTTGTTGCAACAATTCGTTCGTCGCGCAGCATTTTACGCTCCTCGATCGAGATGCGGCCCTTTGCGTGATTGCTTGCCTTTCCCGCGCAGGCGGGTTTCCTTGAAAATATCGTCGGGGGAGATGCCTTGCTCGAACAGGAATTCCCGCTTGCCCTTGAGCGCCCCGGTCGGGCATACCCCAACACATTGACCACAGAAGACACAGGTCGTTTCGGGCATCGGTTTCTCAAAGAAGGTGCTGATCTGGGTTCCAAAACCCCGCCCGCTGAAATTTATCGCATAGGTGTACTGGGCGTCCTCGGCGCAGACCTGGACGCAGCGCCAGCAGAGGACACACTTTGCATAGTCCCGAATATAGGCTGGGTTGTCGTCGATCAGTGCGGGTTGGCGTTTACGGGCACCGTTAAACCGTTCCGGCCGGGCCTGATACTCTTCCAGCATGTTGAGCACTTCCGGTGAATCGGAGAGATCGACGCTGGCCGCCAGCATCTCAAGGATCGTGCGCCTGGCCCTCTCGACTTGTGCAGAGCGGGTGTGAACGACCGACTCCGGGCGAGCCTCGGTCACACAGGAGGCCTGCAAGCCACGAGTGCCCTCGACCTCCACGACACATAACCGGCAGAGACCGTTGGCCGTGGTATGCGCAAAATAGCACAGGACGGGGATATCGATGCCGGCTTGCTGCGCGGCCTCAAGGATCGTCTTTCCACGCTCAACCTCTACGGTTTGACCATCGATGGTGAGTTTGACTTTGTCAGTCACGTTTTACACACCCTCCTGAACAGATCCATTTCAGCCGAAAACGCTTGCCGAGAAATCCTCAACCCGCGTTTGGGATCCACTCTGCAACCTCTCCGGATGTGAGTAGACACGCATGCTCGCCCTGCGCACATAGCCAACCAGGGTGATGTTCAAATCCCGGGCCATCGCAACCGAGAGCGAAGTCGGTGAATTGCGCGAGGCGATGAGCGGGCAGCCCATGCGGGCGGCCTTCTTTAGCATCTCTGATGAAAGCCTTCCTGTAGTGAGAAGGATGCGTCCCCGGGTATCAATAGCCTGCATCAGGCAAAGGCCGAGAACCTTATCAATGGTATTATGCCGGCCAACATCCTCGGCCAGTGCAAGCAGTCTTTTCCCATCTGAAAGGCCCGCGCTGTGGACACCCCGGGAGCGGGCATACAGGCTGTCCGGGCTCTGCAGTAGTGAAAATTGTTCGACCAGCGTCTGTGGATCCAGGCTGAAGCCACCGGCCAGCATTTCTAGTCCCGATTGCGGATCATCGAAGGTAACCCCACCTCCACAGCCAGAGGTGATAATCCTGCGTTCGGGCATCGAAACGTGCTTGACCGTCCAGACATCAACGCAGCACGACTGTGCGCTCACATGGGTATGGTCTACATCCGCAAGACTGCCGATCAATCCTTCGGTAGCCATGAAACCCAGGGCCAGTGCTTCAAGCTGGTGCGGTGTGCCCATAATCGTAGCCAACTCGAGGCCATTGAGGTAGATCGTGATCAAGGCCTCCTCGATCAACTCACCGGAGACCTGGCGCGCCTCCACCCCCAGTTCCAACCACTGAGCTTCAACTACGCCCGGATGTCCGCGAAACTCGTCTGAAGAGTCCAAATCAAGCCCCCAGCTCAGGCCAGCGCTCGAGCGCAGAGAGGATCGCGGTGGCGGCGGTCATCCCCAACCCGCACAGGGAGGCGTTGGTCATCGCATGGCCGATGTCCTGCAGCGCTGCCAGGTCACCCTTATGCAGACCGCCGTTTGCAAGCCGGCCGATGATCTCCACCTGGCGCTGAGTCCCCAATTGACAGGGGAAGCACTTCCCACATGATTCGTGGGAAAAGAAATGTGCCAGGCTGAGCAGGAAGTGCTTCAGGTCCCTTTCCTTGTTGATGAGGGTGACAACACCCGATCCAAGCGGCAAGTTCGCCGCGCGCATATCCTCAAAACTCAGGCGCAGGTCGAGGTCATCTGGACCAGCAAATGCTCCTGCCGCACCTCCGAGCAGGATGGCCTGCAGTTCACCGACCTCCCCCCCTGCCATGCCGATCAAATCACCCAATCGCGTCCCGAAGGGCACTTCATAGACACCCGGTGTTCGGACATCCCCGGAAAGACAGAAGAGTTTCGATCCCGGAGAGCCCTCCGTTCCTATGCTGCGGTAGGCCGCGTGGCCATGATGAATGATCCAGGCAGCGGTACAGAGTGTCTCGACATTGTTGATCACGGTCGGTTGCCCGAAAAGCCCATGGGTCGTCGGAAAGGGTGGCTTAAGGCGTGGAAAGCCACGCTTGCCTTCGATCGACTCAAACAGCGCTGTCTCCTCACCACAAATGTACGCACCTGCACCACAACGCAGCACGATGTCGAAGTCGAAACCTGAAGCAAGGATATTTTCACCCAGGAATCCAGCCTGGCACGCTGTATCGATTGCCTGCTGGAGAATGCGCTGCGCTCGCGGGTATTCCCCGCGCACGTAGAGATAGCCGGTTTTCGCCCCGATGGCATAGGCTGCGATAGCCATGCCTTCCAGGATGGAAAATGGATCACCTTCCATCAGGACCCGGTCCTTGAAGGTTCCCGGTTCGGATTCGTCCGCATTGCACACCACGTAGCGCTCATCACCGGACGCGGCCGCCGTATACTCCCATTTCACACCGGTTGGGAAGGCTGCTCCCCCGCGCCCCACCAGCCCAGAAGCCTTGATCGTCTCGATCACGTCACCGGGCTCCAATTCCTTGAGCGCCTTCGTGAGCGCTTGGAAGCCCTCCATTGACTGGAATGCGTCGATGTCGGTGGGAGCGATCTGGCCGCAGCGGTCGGTCAGCCAGCGCGGTTCACCCGCGACCACACCCAGCCCGACCGCTTCCGGCGCGCTGGTCCACCCGCTAACATCTCCAGCTTTCACCGGCCCAACCGGTGTCTCCCCCACCAGCACGGCTGGCGCATGATCGCATAGGCCGAGGCACGGTACGGATTCAAGCATGACCTCCCCGTCGTCGCGAGTTTGCCCCGCTTCGATTCCCAGGTGGCTGGCAGCTGAATCAAGCACGGCCTCTCCACCCTTCATGGCGCACATTGGACTGGTGCAGACACGGATAATCTGCTTCCCGGTCGGTTGGGGATAAAACATGGTGTAAAACTCGATCACGCCGTAGATTTCTGCCAGTGGTATCCGCAGCGTCTTTCCGATGGCAGTGACAGCCTCTTCGGGAAGATACCCAAGTTGAGACTGGGTTTTCAAAAGCAGCGGCAGGAGTGCGGCACGACCCTGGCCAGCGTACTTTTCCAGGAGTGGTTCGAGCGAGGGTACATCATGAATTATGGTATCAGCTTCCATGGGTTCTCCTGGAATTACTTTAGCCTCGACCGGCATAGAGGACAAGAGTCAATCGTCATCAGGCGTATACCCGACTCTCCCGGGCCTACCAGCTAAATTATAACCCTGAGCCAGTTGCTCACGCTTCTCGCCTCGAATACAATGCTGCTATGGCCCTTCAAACAAACGATATACTTCGAGATCGCTATCGCATCGTGGGCCGCCTTGGCAAAGGCGGCATGGGTGCAGTCTACCTGGCCCAAGATATGACCCTCGATATCCAGGTGGCGGTCAAAGAGAATCTGAACACCAACCCCGAATCAGAGCGGCAGTTCAAGCGTGAGGCCAAGCTTCTAGCCGAAATGCGCCACCCGAATCTGCCGCGCGTGACGGATCACTGGATCCTCGATGAACGCCAGTACCTGGTGATGGATTACATAGCCGGTGTCGATCTTCACACCCGCGCCATCGAGCGCCCACCTAGCGTTGAAGAAGTCGTGTCATGGGGCATTGCAGCCTGCGATGCACTACACTACCTGCATAACTTGGCTCTACCAATCATTCATCGTGATATCAAACCTGCCAACATTAAAGTCCAACCTGACGGGCGGATTGTTCTGGTCGATTTTGGCATTGCAAAGGTCTCCGATTCGGGTCAGACGACCACCGGTGCACGCGGCCTCACACCGGGCTTCTCACCCCCCGAACAGTATGGTGACCAGCGGACGGACACCCGCAGCGACCAGTATTCGCTGGCGGCGACACTCTACTCCCTCATCACGGGACAACGCCCGGCTGAAAGCATCCAGCGCATTTTCGGTAAGGAAGAACTGCTCCTGGCGAGTCAGCTTAATCCGGCAGTTCCAGAGTACCTGGATGCTGCGCTGGAACGGGCTCTCGCACTGGATAAGGACGCCCGCTTCGCTACCATAGCTGATTTCAAGCGCGCGCTTCAGGGCGAAGTAGCACCTCAGGGCGACCTGACACTACCTGGCAACCTGGCGGGGGAGACGATCCGTGTTCCACTCCCCGAGAGCCTGCCAACGCCTCCCACCCGCAGCCGGCGAGGTTTATGGATCGGTGCCGGCGCGGTAGGCGTTCTCCTGGCAGCTACCGGCCTCACTTTCGGTCTCACGGGCGGGCTTCCATTAGGTCGTTCGACCCCGATCAGCCCTTCCCAGCCCACCGAGCCAATCGGCCTGGTCGCCCTCAACGAAACCCCATCAACTACAGCTATGCCGAGCCAGACGGAAACCAGCGCCCCGACTTTCACCGCCAGCCCCAGCAACACGCCAACCCCTACGCCAGTGCAAATGGGTGGCGGCGCGCGTATCGCGTTCGTCAGTGACCGCGATGACGGAATCACACTTCAGGTCTGGACGATAAACCCAGATGGTAGCGGCGCGCGCCAGGTAACCTTCGGCCCGGGAGATAAAGCGCAGCCGCGCTGGTCACCTGATGGGCAGCGACTGCTTTACGTCGCGCCGGGCGGCACCGACCTCTATGGCAATGACCTCGGCCGTGACATATACCTGATCAATCTGGATGGATCGATCGACCCGGTTAATTTAACCCAGAGCCTTGGCGACGATACCGATCCAGCCTGGTCACCTGACGGCACACAGTTGGCGTTTACTGGAACGCGCGTCAACGGACAACGGCAGGTGTTCCTGATGGACCTGACCTGTGAACCTCTCCCGGCGGGATGCACTCCGGCGGGATCTGCCCACAATCTAACCGCCGGATACGCGGTGGAATACTTCCCTGCGTGGGCACCGGACGGCCAGCGACTGGCGGTCGCAGCCTCGATCAACGGTGCCCCGGGACGGATCCTCCTGCACCCGGCTGACGGGGAAGCCCCAGTATATTTTGACGTCCAGGATCGCATCATTGGTGCGGAGCAAATTACCTGGTCATCGAACAGCGAATACCTCGCTTTCAGCTGGATCATAAAACGGGGAAAGCAGGAGATCTACATCGCTTCGCTTGCCAATCCGGGTCTGGATCCGATCTCGCTCACCAACAGCCTGGGTAATAAGGAACCCGACTTCTCGCCGGACTCCCAGTGGATCGTCTTCACTTCAACCCGGGACCAAAATCCAGAAATCTACGTCATGACAAATAACGGAAGCGGCCAGGCCAACATCACCAACCATCCCGGCCGCGATTTTCAACCGGATTGGCAGCCGCTCCAGAGCCCCTGACCAGAAACTACTGGGACTCCTATCCAGGAACCCGGCGTAAAGGGCCATCAGGAGTGCGGCCCAAGCCTCCCCAGGTGAGGCCCACTCAGGTCTGTGATATCTGCTGAATATTCGCGTGCTGAGTGCTGTTGCTCCCCGGATTTATGTTCATTGCAGGTGTCACAATTACGAGGGATACGGCGTTATAGGATTGACTTCAAAAGATAACTGGATTCACACAAATCATCATTGAGGAGATTAACCATGAAACTACAGCGTAAGGTTAGCCTGGTGCTTGGACTGCTTCTACTGTTTGGTGGTCTGACGGCATGCGGCACCAACCAGGTCGATATCGAAGTGGCCGTGGCGCAAACTCTGTCTGCCGCGTCAACCATCGATCAGGCTGTCCGGGAGGCGAGTGCCGCCACCTCCACCCCGGTGATCGAACCACCCGCAGCGACCGAGGCGCCGCCTACAGTTGAGGAGCCGACTGCGACATCAACGGTTGTGCACGTAACCATCCCCAGCAGCCCGGCGGGGGTCGCCAGCTTCATGACCGATCGCTCAACCGCGTTGCTGGCCTCCGAGCGCAGAGCCATTGGCGACAACTACGACATCAACCTGCTCGAGCGACCCTTCAGCCCGGAGGCGATGGACTACAAGGATTACCTTGACATCACCCGGGGGGAACTGAGCCTCAACCCGCCCTTTGTCTACATCACCATCCAGCTTGAGGGCGGAGCACCCGCTGATCAAGACGTAGCCTACGGTGTGGAGATTGACCTCGACCTGGATGGGCACGGTGAATGGTTGATCCTGGGTCAGGTCCCACCTGACAGCACCTGGACGACGAACGGCGTCCGCGCCTGCCGTGATTCCAATGGCGACGTCGGTGGCCCGACCGCGATGCGCGTCGACGCACCCAACTCGGCCCGCGATGGGTATGAGGACTGCGTCTTCGAGAGCGGATACGGGCTCAACCCGGACGCGGCCTGGATACGGCGCGATCCTTCTCACGCAAACTACATCCAGATCGCCTTCCTTTTCAGCCTGATCGGCTCAGACGGCGAGTTCCTGTGGGGAGCGTGGTCCGATGAAGGCTTGCAGGAACCAGCGTATTTCGATTACCACGATCACTTCACGATCACCGAAGCTGGCTCACCAGCCTCCGAGAGCAGTTACTACCCACTGAAGGCAGTCGCGCTGCTCGATAACACCTGTCGCTGGGGATACGGCTTTGCCCCGACCGGTACCGAGCCGGGCACCTGCTACGTCCCACCTACGGCGACACCCGTTCCGGTTGGATCGATTTCCGGTTACGTCTATGAGGGATACGGAGGACCTGGACCTTCAAGCACGCGGATCTCTGGCGTATCTGTCCGCCTCGGGCAGGGAGCATGCTCATCGAGCGGCTATCAATCGGCCAGTACGAATGGCGACGGCTACTACAGCTTCAATAGGCTGCCGCCGGGGACCTACTGTGTGACCGTGATTAGCAGCTCTCTTCCACCGGCTCAATACGGATGGTCCGTGATGTATCCAAGCGGCTTCGGCGGCACACCACCTCCCAATCCCTATCGACAGGTTATTGTCGCCCCGGATGGAACCATCACAAATATCAATTTTGGGTACGCCCGCAACATCGGATAACCTTTAGGTACCAAAAAGGAGGGCACTTAGAATTCCGGTGCCCTCCTTTTGTTTAAATTACAACAATTCAGGAGTCAGGTCTGGTGACTACAAACAAGATCGAGGGGCTTATCGTTGCGTTACCGGCCAGATCGAACACCTCGGCGTAGAGCGTGTGCTCACCGCTCCTGGACAGGCGCCAGGTCGTCGAGAACGACTCGCCTGTCAACGTAGCCGCCACCTGTCCGTCGACGTAGAAAACGACCCGGGCAACCCCGTATTCGTCTGAAGCATCGACCTGTAACACGGTGCTTTCGGTTATATCACCCACGATCAACTGGCCAGCTTCAGGCAGTGTGATCACCGCCGCCGGGGCGCTGTTATCGACGGTGACCTGGACGGCATCCGTACGCAGGCGGCCTGTACCATCCACAACGACCAGTTGAATCGTATAAAGCCCGCTGAGAGCAGATGTGTCCCATGTCGCCAGCAGTCCGCCACGCACCGGGCGATTCTCATCCTGGCCGATCTGCACCCAGCTGGTGGGATTCAAGCCACGACCGTATTGAACCCGGAAACGTTCCATCCCTTCGGGCTCGGCGTGGCCTGTTATACGCACGATCCCTCGTAGGAATGTGAAGGACTCCGGGGCGCTGATATTAACCTGAGGATCTGGTTCCTCGGCCCGCAGCGTGTCGTACTCCTCCGGCGGCCGGGCGATGCCGGCCTCGTTTGCCCACTCCGCAGCCTCAGGAGGTACCACCATGAAGACCTGCTCTTCTACCAGATCAGGCGGCGTGTTGAGCGTGGCAAGCTTCCCCGTTTCACGGTTGACCAGGAAGGGTTGAAACAGATTATCAAAGGTTGTTGGCTCGGTACCATTAAGAAAGACCTCCCGGACGACGTTTGGGCAGTAGAGTGTCGGCAGCAGTCCGGACGGGTCGCAAACCTCCAGGCTGCTGACGCCGGGCGGGATTCTCCAAGAGGCGGGTGGGTGGTCGCGGGTGGCGTACTGCAGGAGTGCATGCCACACCGGGGCGGGACCGTTCATCGCCGTCAGCGTCTCCGCTGCTGCAGGACTCTGGGATTCGAACCAAACACCGATGACAACACCGGGGGTGAAACCCAGCGTCCAGGCTTGCCCAGTTTCGGGCGACATGGATGCTACCACCCCGGCTGGTCGGCCCACTTCGAGTGGGCTGCCTTTTCCGACACTCGGCCAACGGGCCGATTCATCGCTCAGGATATCCACCATCAGGTACGCGAGCTGGGCGCTGACCAGGGATTGCGAGCCTGGATCAGCCTGATATATCAAGCGTTGGTTCCCGTCCTCGATTTGCAGGATGACGACCGGCTCGAGCTGTCCATCTAGGCTTTCAATTCCCCCACGGGTGCCGTGCAGTTGCCCCTCACTTGCAAAAACACTATAGGCGTGCACAAGCTCCAGTAGGTTTGAATCTAAATCCAGACCGTCCTCGACCCCGGTCAAGCTCGGCTTCTGATTTTGAAAGCCAAAGGAAGCCACGGTCCGTCTGACACTCTCAAGTCCAACCTGGTCGATCAACCGGTCGAGTGCGGCTTGGTATTGATTGGCCAGGGCGATCCGCAACCGAACCGGCCCATGTTCACCGTAGCCAGGAAGTTGGCTAACGGGGTTACTGCCTTGCAGGGGAACATCGAGTAGCATGCTCGCTGGCGTATAACCTTGCGCGAAGGCTGTCAAAGCGGTGAAGGGTGCCTCAAGGCCGGTGGCCGGCTTCGGGGACGTTCCGGGCCCAATCAGGCTCAGCAATTCTCCGGTTTGGGGGTCAAGAATGACAACTGCACCGGATTGGATCGCGTGATCCACCCCGGCGTCCTTCGGCCGTATGGGTGTCAGCAATCCGACGGCCAGGCAGCCCGATCCGTCTGCCAGCGAAATGATGGCGCCCGGTTCGCCTCCATTGAGGCGGTTTACTTGAGATTCGAGGGTACAGAGAGCTTGTCGGTGAAGATCTAGATCGAGACTCGTCTGCACACGCAGCCCGCTGCGCCCGAGGAGTGAGCGGCCAAAGCTGCCTTCGATGTATTGTGTGATGTACGCCTCAAAGGAGTCCAGGCTCGTGACGGCAGCCTCCGCAGGGCTCGCGAACACCAGCTGCGCCTCACTGGCCCGCCTGGCTTCTAAATGGCTGATCAGCCCGGCCGCGGCCATCGCTTCGAGGACGTCCGTCTGGATTTGAGTTGCAGCATCGGGTTGATCAACCGGATTGAGCTCGGGTGCAAGTGGGATTGAAGCGAGCATCGTACTCTCGGCCAATGTCAGATCGCTGGCATGCTTATCAAAATACACCAGTGCCGCAGCATCGATGCCATAGGCCTGGTTTCCGAAATCGGCACTGTTCAGGTACCACTCCAGGATTTGCTCGCGCGGGTAGCGCCGTGTTATCTCGGCTGCAAGGAGGACGGTTTGAACACGCGCCGCTCCAGGGTTTTCACCTCCGGAGTAGAGGGGAGCGAGCTGCGCCTGAGCCAACCGCTCTGTAATCGTCATGTTAGCAGCATCGCCCTGAGAGCCGAAAAGGTAGTCTGTAATCGCAGCCAGGGCTTGAGCTGGCAGATAGCCCGGGTGGCTCCAGAAGCCTTGGTCCTGAGCGATGAGAATGGCCTGCAGCGAATAGGATGGCAGATCGATCGGACCTTCAGGATCGAGATAGATCCAGCGCCTTGAGCTGGCCGAGGGATGAAGCCATTCAAAAAGCAGCTGCCCCTGATCTCGGTCGTAGAAGCGGACCGGCCGAAACGCCTCCCGGCCCGAGGGACCAAAACTTCTCTCGAGATCATGGACGGGGGGCAAGGCCGCTGCCAAATTGGCGAAAGTCAGAGCCAACCCCAGAACAGCCAACCCGGCCAGAAAGCTGATGAGCAAAGCAGATCCATGTGCGAATTGCCGGAGCCGGCGTCCACCGACTCTACGCTTTGCTCGCTGATGTCTCGTTCGCAGGATCTGCAGCGTTCCAGGCATGGGCTGATTCTAACTTATCCGGAGTACTATAATCTTGCAAGAGCCGTGCCCCTCCCCATCCCAGAGGTATTGCCTGGAGGCTATGCGTTCGTGCTGCCGGATTATCATGTTCATTCGCTGTTCTCCTGTGATGCCCATGACAGCGTTGACGCGCTATGCCGCCGCGCTCTTGAGCTCGGAGTTCGGGAGATGGGCATCAGCGAGCATTGCGATTACCACCCACTGGACGAGTGCCGAGGGTATTTTCAACCGGAGCTCTGGTGGAAGGCGATCGAGGCATGCCGGCAGGAATACGGAACTGGTCTCGCCCTGCGAGCCGGCCTGGAGCTTGGCGAACCCCATCTCTTCCGGGCACAGATTGGCACGCTGCTTGAGGACTATCCCTGGGACTACATTCTCGGCTCCCTGCACTGGGTTAAAGAAAGGATAATCTTCAACCCAGATTACTTTGAACAGCCAGCCAAACTTGCTTACCGAGACTATTTCATTGAGTTGCTGCAGATGGTGAAAAAAGGTGAGTTCGACATCCTCGCACATATGGACATTGTGAAACGTTATGGCTTCGATTGCTACGGCCCTTTCGACCCGCGTCGTTGGGAAGGGGAAATCCGGGCCGTTCTGAATGAACTCGCCCGATCGGAGCGTGCCCTGGAAGTCAACACCAGCACACTGCGCCGACCTGTGAGCGAAACCTCGCCCACCAGTACAATCCTACGCTGGTTCCGGGAGGAAGGCGGCCGGTTCGTGAGCTTTGGATCGGATGCGCACAAGGTCCAGGATCTGGCTTCAGGATGGCAGCAAGCGGCATCAGAGCTGCGAACTGCCGGGTTCAGCGAGTACGCCACCTACCACCTGCGCCAACCCGAGCTTCACCCGCTGCCTTCTACCGTGGTCACGCCTCCTTGACTCACGATCCTTCCTGGCTGGACGTCCTCTGGCTTGGGCTGACCGGCTTTGATAAAGCCCGCCAGCTCCAAGAAAGCCTGGCAGGCGAGATCCAGGCCCAGAAGCGGGCGCCAACGTTGCTGCTGCTGGAGCACCCCCATACCTACACCTTCGACCGTCGCGGCCAAGAGGCCAATCTGCTCTGGGATCGCGCGGAACTCAACCGGCGGGGGGTCGAGGTGCGCTGGACGGATCGCGGCGGGGATGTGACCTACCATGGACCCGGTCAACTCGTCGGCTACCCCTTGCTGCCTCTCGGCCCAGTCTCAAACCTCGGCCGCATGCCACAGGCTGATTATGTGGGCTTCATCCGGCGCCTGGAGGAGAGCCTTATCCGGGCTCTGGCGGCGATGGGTCTTGTATGTGGGCAAATCGAAGGGCTCACCGGTGTTTGGGTACGGCCTGACGTCGCCTCTCGCTGCCGGCACTGTCCCCCGCAAGCCCGTTTGCAGCCTTCGAAAATCGCAGCGATCGGTATAAAGGTGGACGCACACGGGATCACCCGTCACGGCTTTGCCTTGAACGTAAAACCAGATATGGAGTACTGGGAGGGCATCATCGCGTGCGGCCTGGTTGATCATCCGGCAGTGTCGCTGGCTGACTTGCTGGAACCCACACCAGAAATGGATCAGGTTGTACGACATGTAGTCGAGGCCTTCTCCACAACATTTCACTTTTCGGAGACGGTCTGGCACGATTCCCGCACCCTGGACGAATAACCCGAGTGATGACCTGCGCAGGAGGCAAGACCCATAGATGAAGACGATCCTCTCGATCGACGGCGGAGGGATCCGCGGCATCATCCCGCTTGCCTGCCTCGTGCAGCTTGAGCGGCGTGAGGCGAAATCTGCCCCGGAACTCTTCCAGTTGGTGGCCGGCACCTCAACCGGATCCGTCATCGCTGCTGGGCTGGCCCTCGGGCTCACAGCACGCGGCCTGCTTGCGCTCTATAAGGATTTAGCGCGTCAAGCCTTCAAGAAACTGCCCTGGTGGCAGGTTCTTGCCAACCTCGGCAACCACCGCTACAGCAACGCCTTCATCGCTGCCACTCTGGACGCGATCGGGGCGGATGTGGCACTCAATGACCTCCCGCTTCAGATCCTGATCACGGCCAAGAACACCCGCACCAGCCGTACGGACTTCTTCGTACGCGACGGGCCCGGCAACGCCTCGTTATGGGGGACCATGCGCCTTAAAGATGCAGTCCTGGCGAGTATCGCCGCCCCGACCTACTTTCCTGCCCACCATGCCATAGTCCTTGACCAATCCCACTCATGGGTCGATGGCGGGGTCGGTGTGGCCGGAAACCCCGCCTACCATGCTGCGGTCGAAGCGCTGCATTACACCGCCGGCGACTTCCAGCCGGGCGAGACCCGCATGCTCTCCTTCGGAACCGGACGACACCCACATCCGATCGATGCCGACAGAGCCAACCTGCTCCAATGGGCGCGTTGGAGCCTGGATGAGATCCTCGAGGATGCCGGCGATTGGCAAACATTCGTCACCCGCCGGGAGTACGACATCAGTGGTGAGATCGACTTCCGGCGCTACCAACTCGACCTCGCACAGGACGTCATGCAGCTGCTCGGAGTGGAGATCCCGGAAGGGGTGGATGTCAGCACGATCGGCCTGGATGATGTCTGGGCGGTTGACCTGCTCGAAGCGATCGGCCGTAGTTTTGCTGCCCGCATCGATTTCGATGATCCAGCCGGTTTGGAGCTTGAAACCAGCGGAGGGTGTTGAGAGTCTACCCCCTGGTAAGAAATAACTGACCGGAGCTCAATCAACCTGAGCTCCGGTCTCGTTTCTAGCCAGAACATACACGGCGCTAGGATGGCTCAGGGATATCCTTGAGTACATCATCAATACGCGCCAACACCTGCGGCGAGAGCCGTGGTAGGACCTCAAGCGCACCCAGGTTATCTTTGAGATGCGCTGGCTGCGTCGCACCGGTTATCACGCTGCTGACCTGAGGCACACGCAGCAGCCATGCGATCGCCAGTTGGGCCATGGTGGCGTCAAGCTCAACTGCGATCGCCGTTAATCTGCGCACGGCTTCGACTCGATCCGGGCTGACTACTTTCTCGCCCCATTCTGGTTCACGTGTCAGACGTGTCTCTTCCGCGGGCATCCCCTGGTTATACTTGCCGCTCAGCAGTCCGTATTTCAAGGGGCTCCATGTCACCATGCCGTAGCCCAATTCATCGGCGGCAGGCGCGAGTTCTTGCTCCAGCTTGCGACGGACGAACATGTTGTACTGTGGTTGTTCAACAGCGGGCGGGTAGCCCCGATTCGCCTCCGCAATCGAATAGGCAAGGCGAAGCTGTGACACACTCCACTCCGAAGTTCCCCAGTAAAGCACCTTTCCCTGATGGATGAGATCCTCCATGGCTCGGACGACCTCCTCCACGGGTGTGTCATCATCGTAACGGTGGCAAAAATAAAGGTCCAGGTACTCTATCCGCATCCGGCGCAGGCTGGCATGGCATGACTCCATGATGTGCTTACGCGAGAGTCCCCGGCCATTCGGGCCCGGCATGGTCTGCCAGAAGACTTTGCTCGAGAGCACGAGTTCTTCGCGTGGGAGCTCCTGGACGATGGAACCCATCACCTGCTCCGCTTGCCCGTTGGCGTAGATATCTGCGTTATCAAAAAAATTGATCCCGGCTTCGTAGGCGGCGATCATCAAAGTACGGGCGATGTCTTTGTCAATCTGGTCTCCGAATGTCACCCACGATCCAAAGGAGAGCGCGCTGAGCTTCAGTCCGGTCTGTCCCATCCGACGGTATTCCACGTAAACCTCCCTGCTAGTACGAATGCGCTAGGCCCGGTTGATTATATCCTCGCCTAATCTGGGGGAGGCTGATCGTGCTATACTCCTAGCGGTCCGAACCTCTGCCGGAGGGAAATAGGTACATGGCGGATTTAATGAAAGCCGTGATCAAAGGCCACGCCGGGCCCGGTCTGGAGATGCGTGAAGTCCCCATCCCCACCATCCAACCCGATGAAGTGCTCGTAAAGGTCCGTGCCGCTTCGATTTGCGGTACGGATTTGCATATCTACAACTGGGATGCGTGGTCTGCCAGCCGGGTGCACCCCCCGGTCGTCGTCGGCCATGAAATCTGCGGGGACGTGGTCGGGCGCGGCGCTTTGGTCAAGACTCCCGAAGTTGGTGATTTCGTTTCGCTCGAATCGCATGTCATCTGCAACACCTGCGCTTTCTGCCGGACCGGCCTGGGGCATATCTGTAAAAATACACGCTTGATCGGTGTGGACCGTGACGGTGGGTTCGCCGAGTATATCGCCATCGACGCACAGAACGCCTGGCCCAATCCCCCTGATTTACCGGTTGAAATAGCCGTCCTGCAGGAGAATTTCGGTAACGCGGTCCACACGGCTTTCGCGGCCGACCTGCGCGCAAAAAAAGTTCTCGTCACCGGCTGTGGTCCAGTTGGCCTGATGACAATCGCAGTTGCCCGGGCCATCGGCGCGCGGGCAGTCTACGCCACCGATATCAGTCCTTATCGTGTGGATTTCGCCCGGCGCATGGGTGCCGATCTAGCGATGCATGCCATTGAAGATCCAGTGATCGAGCTCATCCGTGACGCGACCGACGGCGAGGGGGTGGATGTGCTGCTTGAGATGTCGGGCTCACCTTCGGCCATCGATCAAGGTTTTTCATTGCTCAAACCGGGTGGCGAGGCAGCCCTGTTGGGCGTTACGCCGGGCTCATTCGAATTCGATTGGAACCATCACATCGTCTTTAAAGCCGCCAAGGTGCTCGGTATCAGCGGACGGCGACTCTGGCAGACCTGGTACCAGTCACGTGGCCTGATCAGATCGGGAGCGGTGGATCTTTCCCCACTTGTAACACACCACTTCACGATGGAAGAGTATGACAAGGCCTTTGAAACTATGTCATCTGGGACTTCGGGCAAAGTCATGCTCACTCCCTAAGGAGGAACCATGGGCCCCCCAACCGAAAAACCGATGAGCCTGGAACGAATTCTGCTTATCGCCGTCAGCATCCTGCTCATTCTCGCTATCATCTTCATCGCCGTAAGCCAGCTGACCGGCCGGTCATCCAGTGAAGCAGAAGAGCCCACCCCGGTTGAGATGGCAGTTTCTGAGGCTGCACCGACCAAACCACCGCCAGCACCGACCTTCCCGCCAGCCGACGCGACTGTGGCAGAACCTTCCAGTGGTGAGCCGGAAGCCTCACCCACTTCGGGAGTCCAACGATTGGTGCTGGAGAACACACCGACTCCTTTTTCCGTCACCAGCGATGACCCGCGCATCATCCTCAACCTGGCCGATCCCAGCTATACCGATTTCTTCAACAATCCCAAGACCTGGTACACCTATGACGCGGATAAATCGAGCGGTAAGGCTGAGTACAAATTTGAAGATGGCAAGCTGATCGGAACGGATCTGGATGCGGAGGATACCGGGTTGTACTGGTCTTATACCTCTGCACAATCTGGCCGGGTATACGTCGAAATAAGTACCACCAACGGCGATTGCGCTGCACGCGATGCGGTAGGGCTTGTGATGCGTGTGCAGGCAGATGTAACACCCAGCGGTTATGCCATGGAAGTGTCCTGCGACGGCGCCTATCGTTTCATCCGCTTCCGCGAAGCCGGCCGTCCGACCGCGACTTTGATCGATTGGACCGCCTCCGAGGCTATCAACCAGGGGCTCGGCGCGACCAACCGGATCGGCATCTGGGGTTACGATGGCAAGTTCTACCTGTTCATCAACAATACCCTCATCGCTGACTTCTTTGACAACGGAATGCCCTATTCATACGGATACTTTGCGGCCTACGTGCGTGCTCAGATCTCCTATCCGCTGACGGCGAGTTTCGACGATTTCGCCTTCTGGCATATCCCGTTCATCCCATGAAATACCTGCGCCTGGCCGGGTTGTTCTTGATCCTGAGCATGTCTTTTGGCTGCACTCGACAAGCTCCAGTGGCGGAGCCGCCCCCTGCAACCCAGGGGACGGCGCCCCCGCTGGTCATTCTCCCGAGCGCAACCCAACTTCCAAGCGCAACACCCATTATTACGCCCAGCCTGACACCAACCCAGACCGACACACCCGGACCAACGATCGCGCCTCCACCGCCAGAACTGGATCCGGACGACCCGCGTTTTGGCTTGAATCTTGCTGCACCGAATTACTACGACAATTTCAATTCAAACCTGACCTGGGTTGGCCCAAACTTTGAAGGCGCCTCCAATATCTGGGAAGATGAACACCTTAGAGCGACCGATTATCTGGCGGACACTTTTCTGTGGTGGAGTACCACCATCGCCGACATCGAAACCGGCAACCTCTACGTGGAGGTAACTAGCGAAATCGGGGACTGTTCTGGCAAGGACGCCTACGGCATGGCAATCCGCGTCGAACCCAGCCAGCGCAGCGCAGGTTATATGCTCGAGTTTTCCTGCGACGGCGCCTTCCGGCTGCGGAAGCTGTTCGGCGGGGCATTAATCGCTCTGCAGGACTGGACGCCAGATGGATCGATCCGCTCCGGTTCTGGAGCCGTCAATGTAATGGGGCTGCTTGCAGAAGGAAACATACTGACTGCTTTCGCGAATGGCGATGAACTTGGCCAGGTCCAGGATACAAACTTCGTCAGCGGCAACTATGGTCTCTATGCAAACGCGTCCAATACACCCGGGCTATCGGTCACATTTGATGATTTTCGGCTCTGGTATGTAACCCGCTAGGCAACGTATTTTCCACGGGCATACCCTTCAATTGCACTTTGATGTATCCTCAGCGCATGCTGCCAGCCCGCGCATTTTCCGATCCAGTTGGATCTCACACTCCCGAAGAGCGTTATCGGCGGGCAAGTCATCCAAGCCCAACCAGGCCTGCAGGCTATTTCCTTCTCGGGTTCGCGCTATTGCTCAGTGGTTGTGTCAGCCTCTCCTCCCAGCCCATCCCCACGACCAGTCCCTTTCCGGCAACCTCCACCCCGACTTTTCTTTTCCCAACGCTAATACCAACCGCCACGTTAACGCCTGCGCCGTCACCATCCGCCGCTTCTGATCCACTCACCAGCCTGGGGGAGGTGATTTTCGAGGATGAATTTGATCTCGATCGTGGCTGGCAAATCCAGATTTTTGGTTCGGGCGGCGCCGGTCTGCTTGACGGAGCCTATAGTCTCTCTGCACGCCAGCCCTTCACACGTGTCGTTGGTTACAGCCCGGCTGGAATGAGTGCAAATGGCTACCTGGAAGTTACCGCACTGCCAATCCTTTGTTCATCCGATGACGAGTATGGCCTCGTCTTCCGCACGAACCCCCGGGGGGAATACTACCGCTATACGTTGAACTGCATAGGTGAAGCTCGCCTTTCGCGCATATCGACCGAGGGGGAGTTTGTCATCTTATCGGATATCCGGCCTGATTCAGTTTTCCCAGGTCTGCTCATCGGCAATCGGCTCGCCGTCCGGATGGAGGGTGAAGACTTTAAGCTCTTTGTCAATGGGAGCGAGATCGCTCACGCCCGCGATGCCGTGCTCGGCAGCGGTGGTTTCGGCGTCTTCATCCGGACCAGGCAGGGTGGCCAGACAACAGTGCAGTTTGACGAGTTCATCCTGTGGAGCCTGCGCTCATCTTCGACCGTCCTTGGCACAAGTACGCCGGAGTGATCGGATCTGGTATGGCAAGAAAAAAAGGAACCTTCCGCAATCGTCTTAACGATCTTGCTCCTAAGGAGTGGCTCAAGTTTCAAAAGTCGTGGTTCATGCACAACCCGCCCCCGCGTCGCAAAGATGTCCTCCGCCATCCGGCAAAATTCCCCGAGACGATGGCCCAATCCTTCATCGAATTCTTCACCAAACGTGGGGGGACGGTGCTTGATCCAATGGTTGGGACCGGGTCAACCCTTCTCGCCTGCCTGCGTTCGGGCCGGAACGGCATTGGGGTTGAGCTCAACTCGGAATATGCCTCGATTGCAACACAAATCTTGCAGGAGGAGCGAGGATTAATCGGGCCACTCAGTGCCGATCTCCGGCTGGAGGTCATCCAGGCTGACGCCGCGTCGATCGCCGGAATGGACCTGCCTCCAATCGATTATGTTCTAACGTCACCCCCGTACTGGGATATGCTTCACGCCCGGGGCGCAGAAACTCAACGCCGTCGGCGTGCTGTCTCCGAGCTCGATGTCACCTACTCTGAACACCCGGATGACCTGGGGAACATTCATGACTATGACCGCTTTGTTACCGCACTGGTGGAAATCTATCGTGGCCTGCGCAACCATCTAAAACCACGTGCGTATCTGACAATTATCGTTAAAAATGTTAAAAAGGGCGGCCGCATTTACCCGCTCGCCTGGGACTTAGCACGCCGGCTCGGCGACTGCTATAGTCTCAAGGACGAACGCATCTGGGTCCAGGACAATATTCCCCTCGCCCCTTACGGCATGGGTAACGCCTGGGTCAGCAACATCCATCATCACTACTGCTTACAGTTCAGACACGAGCCCTAGTGTAGGATTTCATAGTTATTGAGACTGGGTTTACAGAATTAGGCAGCATTCCATTCAGCCTCAATCCATAGGCAAAGATGATCACTATACTATTGGCAATTATCATGCCTTGGGACAGGGAATCTTGCATTGGATAATGGTCGGGATGGATGACGTTATGAAATTCTTTAGGCAGCTTTTTCCGGATAGGCACCCACCGAACGTTGGGAAATTTACACCCATCTTCTCCGCTATATTTCTCTTGTTGTTTTTTTCTCTGACCTCCGTGTTGTTGTTTGGCAGAGCGATGAACCAACCTTTCAGCCATGATGAGCACCAATTCGTGGCGAGCGCCAAGCTTTTTACCGATTTTAGATATTTGCCTTACCGGGATTTTCCTTACCACCATATGCCTTATCAAATATTTATTTACGGGCTGCTTTTCAAATTCACCCGATTTAATTTACTAGCGGCAAGAGCGTTTTCAGTCCTATGTGCCGTCCTCAGTACCGGCATTCTTTTCTTCGTCTCTTCTCGTGAATTTCAACATAGATCCCGAATGATCCGGTATCTTTTTGGAGTGCTGTTTGTAGTGCTCCTCATAACGAGCCCGCTTTATTCCCTTACCAGCGGCAAAGCCTGGAACCATGATTTGCCAACATTGTTGATCCTCATCGTGTTTCTCTTAATCCGTCAGGGATTTCGAAATGAGAGACCGAAGTGGCTATTTATAACGAGTGGGCTCCTCCTGGGAGTTGCCATCGGAACACGTTTGACGTATGTGTTCTCCCTAGTCCCATTTCTGGGGATGATCTATCTATCTCCGTATAGCAAATCAGGCCCTTCCCGATATGCATCCATCATGTTCTTCAGCATAGGGGTTGGGATAGCAATGCTTCCGGCTTTCATTCTTTTCCTGCTTTCCCCTGAAGGTTTTATCTTCGGGAACTACGTTTACCCCAGGCTTCATACCGTTTATCAAACTTTACAAAATGTGAATGTAGGGATAACAATTGGAGGAAAAATCGCTCATTTTACATCCATTGTCTTCACGATGCCGCTCAATCTCCTGCTATATGCAGGTTATATACTGCTTCTGGTAGGTGTGGGGCGTTATAAAGGGTTTGATAAACCAACCAAAATTCGATTTGGATCCGTGGGGGCGTTAATTGCCTTTTTGTTGATAGGCGCGTTTATACCTACACCATCTCTGGAGCATTATTTTTATGCGCCAATCCCATTTCTTGTGTTGGGGATCCTGCTGAGTGTGGCAAAAATCGACAATTTAGGAAGAGATACCTTGAGGCCGATGCTGCTGGTCGTGCTTTTTGCCGTGAGTTGGCATGGTTTCACGACAGGTGAATTCGAGGCAATAAAAAAATATATTACGCCAGGAACCTGGGTCCCAGTGATCGCGCACGAGCTTGGAAGGGAGGTAAGCGCGCGGGTTGATGGAAAATTGGTCCTTACTCTCGCGCCGCTCATTCCTCTTGAGGGCGAGGCAGAAATTTACAAACAATTTGTAACCGGTCCATTCACCTGGCGGGTCGCCTCACTCTTATCGAATGATCGACAACAGCGGTATCAAGTAATCTCTGAAGAAGGCTTGGCGGACCTGTTAGCGGAAACCCCTCCAGAGGGGATCTTGGTTGGTTTCGAGGCTGGGAACGAGGGTTTTAACGCTGGAGATCCGGGTGGGTTGGAGAAGCCATTGGTGGAATACGCCAGCGAGCATGGATACGTGCCGCACATCCTTCCGACCGAACTGATGTTAAATGAAATAACCCTGTGGGTGCGCTAGAATACCGGGATCCCTGAGAATAGCCTCCAGATCCTCATAAATCTGAAAGAATGAATCTACGAACATTAATATCATGCTGAGTCTAGGAATAGATGATTATGAAATTCACTAAAAAACCTGTGGGCAAACAAGTGAAGAACTCCGAAACCGTGGATTGGAGATTGATTCAATCTGGAAATACTCGAGTTTCAGTGATGTGGGAGAGTCTCAATATCTTTGACCTGAAGGTTGGGAAATCTCACTTTCTTCGAATCCCGGTCTCACTAACTACGCGAATAAGTGCGATTCTTGACTTGCTCCCTCTCAATAACTATGAAATCCTACACCTAGACGGCTGGCCAACCAGATCGTTTGCGCAAGTCGTGCCGGAAATGTATCCTTGCTCATCAAGTCCGCACACCCTACACCGCGGCAGGAACCTGGTATGTATCTCGCAATCGAAGGCGTGATCGGCGTCGGTAAAACCTCCCTTGCAAAACTGCTCGCTCCTGAGTTTGATGCTCAACTCGTGCTCGAGATCTTTGAAGAGAATCCCTTCTTAAGTAATTTCTACGGGGATCGTGAACGCTACGCATTCCAGACCCAGGTCTTTTTCTTGCTCAGCCGTTACCACCAGCAGTGTAAATCCATCCCCAGTGCCCTCGAAGCCGGAAGTCTGATCACGGACTACACCTTTGAAAAAGATGCTTTGTTCGCCCACCTTAACCTGCGCGGCGACGAACTGGATACCTACAACCAGGTACACGAAGCTCTGGCCGAGCGCCTGCACCAGCCGGACTTGGTCATCTACCTGCGCGTCGAAACCGACGTCGCCATGCGGCGCATCGCAACCCGCGACCGTGCTTATGAACGCGACATGGACCGCGGATATATCGAAGCCTTGAACCAGGCCTATCAAGCTTTCTTTGGAGAGCGGGATGACGATTCCGTGCTGTCGATTGACAGCACCAGCCTGGACTTTGTCGCCCGCCAAGATGATCTCGAAACCATCATCCAACGTGTACGCGCCCGGCTTGCTATCCCGCCTTACCAACCTACCCTTCCCCTGCATGAAGAGTCCCGGTAGTGAAGATCAAGCGCCAACTCCTCGTTGAACTTGCCCAGCGCGAAGCTGAGCGGCGAGGCAAGGAGTCGGATGTCATTTCTGGATACCTTATCGGTTCGGTAACAAAGGGGGACCCCCAGCTTGGGGGAAGCGCAGATATCGATCTCGTTCTAATCCACGATCAACCACCCGAAATGGGGAGGGAAGTCGTCCGCCTCTCTCACCAGGTTCATCTGGATATTGCCCACCATTCACGCGAGCGCTACGGTAAACCCAGTGAACTCAGGGTCCATCCCTGGTTGGGTCCGGCGCTTTGTGAACCAGTCTTCCTCTATGATCCGGATCACTTCTTCGAATGGGCCCAGGCAGGAGCACGCGGCCAGTACTACCGCCCTGACCATATGCTTGTGCGCTCGCTTGCGTTCCAACGCAAGGCACAGCAGGCCGCATCACTCCTGCCGCTCACCGGTCGCTGGATACGCGTTTATCTAAAGTCAGCCATGAATTCTGCCAACGCCGTCGCCTCACTAACTGGCTTTCCCGTCGCCGGCCGCAGAGTCGGCCTTGAACTTGCCGCCGCCGCCCAGGCGCTCGATTATCCGGATTTGTGGGGGCACTTCCTGAGCCTGCTCGGCGCAGACCGGCTGCAATCCTGGTCGATGCCAGAGCTTCTCGCCTCCTGGGCCAAGACCTTTGATTCTGGCACCCGCTCCACCACGAATGCGATGTTGAGCGCTCCAAGACGGGATTACTACCTGAACGCTTTTCAACAGTTAACGGAACAAGATCAGAGCAAGACCCTGGTTTGGCCACTCCTGCAGACCTGGGAATCGGCGAATCACGCACTGGACGGAGGCGAAGCAGACGAGGCACATACGCATACTTGGAATGCCCTGCTTGAGACTCTGCATCTTTCACCGGAATGGCATGCACGCCGGGGTAAAGAGTTGACGGCGTTCCTGGCCACGAATCAATCCTGGATCGATAATTGGGGAGAGAGGCATGGGGCATGAGCGAAGCAGTGCCTGGTGATGCGCCGAAGCGTTTTGTTGCCGTCGCTGGCAATATCGGCGTCGGTAAATCTACCCTGGTGGACATGCTCGCCAACCGCTTGGGATGGTCGCCTTTCTACGAGCCGGTGGGTGAGAACCCTTACCTGGCCGATTTTTATGCCGATATGCCAGCCTGGTCTTTTCACTCACAGATTTTCTTCCTTACCAGGCGTCTGCTGGCCCACCGTCAGTTGTTGGATCACGCTACATCTGCCATCCAGGACCGCAGCGTCTATGAGGACGCCGAGATATTTGCCTACAACCTGCATCTCCAGGGCCACATGGAAGAACGGGATTACCAAACATACAGAGAGCTCTACCTGGTTCTGACCCAGTTTCTCCCTCCGCCCGATCTTGTGGTCTACTTGCGAGCATCGGTTGAAACGCTTCAGGAGCGCATCGCCCATCGCGGTCGTGCGTACGAACGCCAAATCCAACCCGAGTACCTGCGGCGTTTAAACGATCTTTACAATACCTGGATCGAGAGCTTCACGTTATGCCCGATCCTGACCGTGCCCGCTGACAATCTGGATTATGTTGCTCACGACAGCCACCTGGACCTGATCGTATCCAAGATCCGCGAGAAGCTAGCTGGAAAGGAAGAAGTTGTCTTCGGTGCGGAAGAAGTAGCCCGCGCGAATGGTCACCCCGACAACTAACTCAAGCTGGCCCGGGGAACATCCACAAAGGGGGAAGTCTGAAGTTGAACGATCCGATGGAAATATAAGCGATGAGCCCGCGCAATGCGGGCTCATCATATGTTCGGGGATTCCCTACACCCAGCCTTGTTTCTTCATGAAGTCCGTCAGTACTGGCAGTACGGTGAAACGGCCCTGGTATGAATCATAAGCCGGCCACAATGTCACCAGCCATAGCGCCGGCGCACAAAGCGAGCCGACAACCGTGATAATTAAGATTATGCCTATCACCCAAATCGCTACGTTTAGCATCAACGACTGCACTGCATGGTAGCGTAGGAAGGGGACGTCCTTCTTCTCTTCCATCAGTAGTACGATTAGAGCAATTACCGGGATAGGGTACCCAAGCGCAGCCCACAACTTATCGTTACTACTAATTTGCGGTTGTTCTTCCATCGAGAATCCTCCTGGAGCATTCTGCTCTCACGGGTGTGAACTGTTGGCTTTGTAGACTTTCGCTCGTCTGGCCAGCCAACGCCTGTCTAGTTTACTCCTACTTACATTTATGTATAACACCAGAACTCCTATTTAGATGTGTCTGGAGAATTTGCCTGGGATATGCCCATCTTGTACAATTTCTGTCGTTCGACCACGAATGTTGGTGCCCGACATTCGAACCGCCATTGGAGTGAGCCGGATGAATATCATCAAGGTCTCTTCCGAGTCACGCACCTCGGCTGTGGCGGGTGCGATCGCAGGTGTTGTCCGGGAACACGGACGCGCGGAGGTTCAGGCCATTGGCGCCGGAGCAGTCAACCAGGCCGTTAAAGCAGTTGCCATTGCGCGCGGCTACCTGCAGGAAGATGGCATCGAGGTGGTTTGCTTGCCTGAATTTACGTCGGTGGATATCAGCGGGAAGGAACGGACCGCAATTCGACTGGTTGTCGAACCCCGTTAGGAATATTCCGCCTCAGACCGAGTGACAGCCACGAGCCCTTGAAGCAAACGTGATTCCGACTCACGCGAGTTCCACTTCATTGGACTACCCGCGCGGCAAATCGAGAAACCAGGTTTCCAGCGCTAATCTCACGTTTGCATTTTGCAGGATGGCGGCACGCACACTCTCAGCCTCGCTTAAAACACGACCAATCGTTCCGACGTCGATCCGCCTGACGATGTCCTCGAGATCCTGCTCTCGGTCGATATTCCGAGGCAGAACCCCCTCGGCTTGGTAACTTTTCAACATCGCATCGCGCCATAAGCTCGCCCATTGTTCGAGCGCATCGAGTGCTAGTACGCGCTGTGTTTCCGTGTCTTTCCCCTCCAGCATCGAATCCAGGTAAGCAAAGCGTGCTGCGAGCGATCCAGGGATGAGCTCAACCATATCATCCAGCCACTGAGCCCTGCGGGATAATTGCTCCACGTCCGATCCTGCACCGATCGCCCACCCGGGTCGACCATCGGCCAGGCGGGTGATCAGGTTCGCGTCTTCATTCGGTAGGCCGCGCGCAAGTAGGGCCTGGCTGATCAACTCGTCGGAGACCTGGCGGAGAGGCAGCACCTCGCAGCGTGAAACGATCGTGGGCAACAAGGCTTCACCCGAGCGGGCGGTGAGTATGAGCACGACGCGGGATGCCGGTTCTTCGAGTGTTTTTAATAGAGCGTTCGCCGCATTGTCATTGGCCTCATGGAACCGCAAGCACAAGGCAACCCGCCATTCGCTTTCAAAAGGCATGAGCGCCAGCTGGCCCTGCAGCTCACGGATCTGCTCGACTTTGATCATCGCTCCGGGCGCTTCCGATTCGATCAAATGTAAATCAGGAAAATCGCCTGCTTCGGTCAGTCGGCATGCGCGGCACTCACCACAAAATTCCCCGGATTCGGTTGCTTTTGTGCAGAAGAGCGCCTGTGCAAATCGGATCCCAAGGGTGCGCTTGCCCAGTCCGTCCGCACCGGTGATCAGGTAGGCGTGTCTAACTTTCTGCCGGCTGATATGTCCCCGGAGCATGTTAACCGCCCATTGATGTCCGATCATCCGCCAATTCATCGGCATCATTGTACTCACTTGTCGGCAGCCTCAACAACCTGCCGGTGATATGCAAGCTTGACCCCGCTCTGGCATCTCCGGTATAACTTCAGCGATGTCTAACGCGATGCCCACATTTTCGATTGGCCCCATACCTGTCTACGGCGATTTAATCCTCGCACCGATGGACGGATATTCCGAACTCCCCTTCCGCTCGCTCTGCCGTGAGTACGGCTCGTCCGTGAGCTATACGGCATTTGTCAATGCCATCGACATCCTACAGGGGTCCGACTCCGCCTGGCGCTCGCTCCGCTACCTGGAAAATGAACGCCCAGTGATCTTTCAGATTTATGACAGCGATGAGGACCGGCTCATACAGGCCGCGCTTGTGATCCGATCCCTTGAACCGGATGCGATCGATATCAACATGGGCTGCTCGGTTCGCAGCGTTTCGGGGCGCGGCGCTGGCGCCGGCTGGCTGCGGGAGCCTGATAAGATCGAACGCCTGCTGAGCAGGCTGGTGCGCGAGCTCGACCTGCCCGTCACCGCCAAGATCCGGCTCGGATGGGATGATGTGAATCGCAACTACCTAGAGGTCGCCCGGGCGATCGAGCATTCCGGCGCCTCACTCATTGCTGTACACGGAAGGACCCGTCAGCAGGGTTTCAGGGGCGAAGCCGACTGGGATGCAATCTCCGAAATCAAGGCAGCGATCAGGTTGCCTGTCATCGCCAATGGTGATGTACGTATAGTTGAGGATATCGAGCGCATCAAAGCACACACCTCCTGCGACGGGGTCATGCTCGGCCGGGCAGCCATGGGAAACCCATGGATCTTCAGCCGCCAGGCTCGTGCTGATGTATCCAGGTCGGACCTCACGGCGGCCATCCAACACCATCTGTCCCGAATGATCGAATTTCATGGACAGGTGGATGGACTGCTCCGTTTCCGGAAACATCTCAAACGCTATCTCTTGCCCCAGAAGCTCTCTGTGCACGATCTCACCGCGATCCTGCGCAGCGAGAGCCTGCCGGTGCTTCTCCAGCAGCTTGAACAAGTTGGGCTTTGCCTGGATCTACACGCCCCCGATGCGTCCTTGATGGTAAACGGAGTCCCCTACTCTACCTACCCCCGCGTAGAGCAGCTCACAACTGCACTGACAACGAAGGCTGGGTATAATCGCGGCCGTAGAGAATGAGGAGAAACATCTTGGTACAGTCATTTCTTGAACGCTATCCGATCTCCAGTATCCGCCGTAATCATGGGCTCGAACATGCCACGATCCATCTCTTGAGCCAGCGCTTCCCAGATCGGACTTTTATCGGACGTTCGGACATCGATGGTTTCACACTCTACGGCACCATCGAAACCGATCAATTGGCGGAATTTACTGACAAGGCTCTTGAACGCCTTCGTGGAGGGGAGCGCGCGCTAGCGATCCATCCGAATTGTGGCACTAACCTCGTCACATCTGCACTGCTGGCCAGCAGCGCCACGCTGCTGGCATTTGTGGGGAGCGAAGGTGGCGGGTGGCGGCGCCGGCTGGAACGATTCCCACTAGCTGTGGCAAGTTCGATCCTGGCCTTACTCCTTGCCCAGCCACTAGGCAGGATAGCCCAAGAGAAACTCACTACGGACGGAGATCCAGCTAACCTGCGCATTGTCTCAGTCAAACGGATTGAGAGGAAAGGGATGATTCTGCACCGAGTGAGAACCCGGTCCTGATATGGTCGACACTCCTCCTTCGCTCTACCTTTTGTATGGCGACGACTCATTTGCCATGGAAGCATTTATCGCCTCACTGAGCGAGAAGCTCGGTGATGCGTCGACGATTGCCATGAATCGTCAGCGCTTCGATGGTGGCAGCTTAGATCTCCAAGAATTGCGTGGGGTCTGTTCTCAGATGCCCTTCCTGGCCGAACGCCGGTTGGTGATCGTTGATAATGCTCAAAACTTACCTAAGCAAAGCGAGTTTATGGAGGGAATGGAAGCGGTGCTTTCCTCGCTCCCGGCAAGCACCGCACTGCTCTGCATCGAGCAACTTTCACCTCCCCGCCGGGTACGTGATACCTGGCGTCGGACATGGTTGCGTGGCTGGGCAGAGGAGCATGAGACAACTAGTTATATCCGTTTCATGGGCAGTCCACGCGGCCCGGAGTTTGTTCAGTGGATCCTGAACCGCACGAGTGAACTCGAGGGTGAAATTGATAGGGATGCAGCGCAGTTGCTGGCAGACTGGGTTTCAGATGATCCCTACCTTGCAGACCACGAAATCCACAAGTTGCTGGATTATGTTGATCTGAAGCGTGAGATCCGTGTTGAGGACGTTGAACTCCTGACACCCTTTCGAGGACAGGGTGATATCTTTGAGTTCGTTGATGCGCTGGGCCAACGACAGCCGCGCCAAGCTCAGCTACAGCTTGCGCGCCTGCTGAATGATTCGGATCCGCGCTATGTGTTCGCGATGATCATTCGCCAATTTCGGCTGATCATCCTGGCGCGGGAAGCCCTTGATCATGGGTCGGATCCCGGACAGGTTATCTCGCTGCCAGCGTTCCTTGTGAAGCGGCTTGCGGCACAAGCCAGGACATTTTCATCTTCTGATCTGGACCTTATCTACCACGATTTGCTACAGACCGATCTCGGGGTGAAGACCAGCCAGATCGATCTCAACACTGCATTGGACCGTTTGGTGGGAGCCCTCGCAGCCGCCTGAAACCACTTGCTACCCAGCTTATTATCCCGCGTTTAGAATCACCCAGGCTTGCCTCCCCTCAACCAGAAATTCCTGGCGCGGAACGGCCTGGGCCAACGCACTTTGCTATTGATCGGGCTGCTTCCTGCCCGTCTAGGCCGATTACGTCTTTCCCTCATCCACACCAAGCCAGAAGTGTCCTGGAAGAACGGTGGGGCTCGAACTCAACTTCATCCCCTCTGGTTCAATGACCTCGTCACCGGTGAGTGTCTTGGGATGAACCACGCATACGTTTGGACGTGTGCCATATTTCCGGCTGTAGTATTCAGCCGCCTGCCCGACCCGGGTTGACAGCGTACTGCCCCGATCATCGTCCAGCCACAACATGCCAACATTCATCGCCTGCCTCCTGCCTGGCCCAAGATATGCTCGACGCGCCAGATATCACCCCGCTCATCATGCGAAATCCGGCACTTAAGTCCCTGCACCGTCTGCAATTGATAGGTCTTTCCCTCGCTTACCCTCACACCAGTACCCCGCATCCATTCAATCCGCCTCACCGCATATCTGCGGCCACGCCAGCTGAATTCAAGCGGGATGGCGTCCAACCCTTTACGGTGCACGCGAATTCGCTCACTTGTCTTGATCGTCCTCATTTCACACTCACCTCTTTCCAACCCTTCCCCACCGTCTACGAACCATAATTGACGCTATCTACCGCTCACCGCGCCAGCCAGATTGCACCATCCGAACAGCGGTATCCAGCTCGCGCAAACCCATCCAGGCCACATCCGCCAGAACAGTCTCCGGGCCTGACCGAAAACGAAATCTGCCCGTGCGTCCTTCCTGGCCTTCGCTCCAACCCACCCGCATCACGCCTCGCTCATCACCCGGATCCAGCGCATAGCGGCGTGCGCTGGCGATGAGGTGGACGCCCGCTTCCCGCCCGCGGACCAGGATCGGCGACAGCATCTCTTCCAGGGCCGAGCCGAATATCGCGTGCAACTCATCCAGCCCGTCGATGAAAAGCACCACATGGGGGCTTCGAATGCCGGTCAGCAAGCGCCGTTCAATCTCTTCCATCAGCCAGAGTATTAGATCCTCCGCAAAACCGGCCTCACTGGCGAGATCCGTCAGCGCATGTGGAAGCGCCTCAAGCGGCGCCAGCTCTCGCCCACCCGGATCGATCCCCAGGAAGCTGACCTGCGCCGGACGGCTGGACAAACCGAGCGAGACAAGCAGCGTGCGCAAGAGTTCCGATTTTCCGCTACCCGCCGGAGCCTGGATCAGCACATGCCAGGTAGACTCGCGCGCAAGATCGAGCACCAACGGTTTACCATCGAGGCTCATGCCGACCAGGGCTGACAGCGACTGCAAGCGCGGCAAGGCCCGGATCAGCGGCAGCAAGCGCAAATCCGACGCGTGCTTGAGCGGCACCTCGATCGCCAGCTCGCCGGCTTCGCGCACGACCCGCAGTTCCTCCACGCCGATCGCATGGGCGACGTCTTCCGCGAACTGGATGAATTCCAGCGGCTGCGCGCCGACCGCCGGGGTCAGGTAGTAGCGCACACGATCCTCGCGGATCACACCGCCAGCGACCCGCGCTGGCCGGGAAAGATGGGTCAACGCTGATTCGATCTGGTTTGCCTGGCGATTAAACGCGGCCTCTTGATAGAACGCCCTTTCCATCAAACACCTCCATACCCGAGCCTAATAGAACGGGTGTTCTAATATTACCCGAACAATTGTTCGTATGTCAAGAGGTGATCCGGGTTTACATCAGACAGATTTGAGCAACCAGACAGCGCTTTATGCTACAATGCCGATGCTGTGTCAGAAATGCCCGAGCCTACGGATATCCGCCCCTCCCCCATTGCCGGAACCTGGTACCCCGGTGATCGAAAAATCCTCGCCGATTCGATCGATCGTTACCTCGAGAACGCCAGCGTAAGCGCACCGATCGAAGGCCAGATTATGGGCCTGATCGTGCCGCATGCCGGTCACCGGTATTCGGGAGCGGTGGCTGCACATGCATTCAAGCTCATCCGGGGCATGCAGCCAGAAACAGTTGTTATCCTCTCCCCGCTGCATGCGCTGTCACCAGGCAAGATCTTGACCAGCGGGCATGACGCCTTCGCCACCCCGCTCGGGGTGATCCCCATCAACCGCGCACTGCAGACCCGTTTTGAGGAGAACTTGGGGCGGGATTTCCAGATCAAAGTCGAGCAGGTCCGGCTGGACCAGGAACACGCTCTGGAGATCGAGCTGCCCTTCCTGCAGCGAGTGCTCCAGGGGCCGTTCCAACTGTTGGCTGTCATGCTGCGTGAACAGAGCGAGCGGACCGCACGTGCGATCAGTGAGGTCCTGGCGCAGTTGCTAGAACCGGCGACCTCACTGATCATTGGTAGCTCGGATCTCTCCCACTTTTACCCCGAGCGGCATGCGCTGGAGCTGGATCGCGAAATGATCCGCCGTATCGAGAGCTTCCAACCAGCCGAGGTAATAAGGGCGGAAGCAGAAGGGGTTGGATACGCCTGTGGTCACGGCGCAATTGCGGCGGCAATGTGGACCGCCCGCGCGCTGGGAGCGGATCGGATCAAGGTCCTCGAGCATGCCACTTCGGCCAATGTCACCGGTGACAGCAGCTCCGTGGTCGGCTACGCCTCGGCCGCGATCTATCGTTCGGAGGAAGCGAGACAGATTGACGAGTAAGGGTTCGAACAACGCCAGGAACGGATCCGCTTGATGGAAGCCAGCCTGACCGACAACCTGCTCCGGCTCTTGCTGGTCGTCATCCTTGTATTGGCCAACGGCTTCTTTGTGGCAGCCGAGTTTGCGCTCGTCAGCGTTCGCCGCACACGCGTCGCCGAACTTGAGGCCCAGGGAAATCCGCGCGCACGCTGGGTGTCGATTGCCATCCACAACCCAGATCGATTCATCGCCGCTACACAGCTCGGCATCACGCTGGCGAGTCTAGGGTTGGGATGGATCGGCGAACCCGCCCTGAGTAACTTGATCCAGCCCCTGGTCGATCTCTTCCCGGCATCCATCGAGACACAGCTTTCACACAGCATCTCGGCCGGTTTATCCTTTGCCATCATCACTTTCCTGCACGTAGTCGTAGGTGAATTGGCGCCAAAATCCATTGCCCTTCAGAGCCCCGAACGCACCGCACTTGTCGTCGCCCAACCTACCGTCTGGACAGAATGGATTTTCAAACCCGCCATCTGGGTCCTGAACGGCGCGGGCAACGCGCTTCTCCGCCTGGCGGGTGTCGAGCCGGCCTCCGGCCACGAACTCGTGCACTCGGTCGAAGAACTCAAGATGCTCGTTCGCGCCAGCGCTGCGGGCGGTTTGGTTGAGGATGATGCCCGGGAGATGGTCACGGCTATCTTCGATTTTGGCGAGCTGCTGGTGCGCCAGGTGATGGTGCCGCGCACGGAGATGATCGCCGTGCGCGAGGACACCAGCATTGAGGAGATGCTCGAGCTGGCGGTCGATAACCCGTTTAGCAAGTTCCCGGTCTACGCCGAGAGCCAGGATCAGATCTTGGGCGTTGTCCACCTGAAAGATGTGCTGCTCAGGATGGGCGGTGACCATCAGTCCCTTCACGCGAGCGACCTGATGCGCGAAGCGATCTTTATTCCCGAAACTGCACATGTCAACACATTGCTCAGGCTCTTCCGAGCCAGCAGGCGGCATATCGCCATCGTGGTGGATGAATATGGAGGGACCGCGGGCATCGTCACCCTCGACGATCTGCTGGAGGAGATCGTTGGCGAGGTCAGCGACCCATTTGATGGCGAACCCGATATCCAATCGCTCCCAGATGGGAGTATGCTGGTCGATGGGTTGACCCTGATCGAAGAGGTCAACGATCACTTCAACCTGAACCTGGTTGATCCGAACTACGATACGATCGCCGGGTATGTGCTCGGGCGATTGGAGAGGTTAGCCCGGATTGGGGATGTGATCCTGGTCGAGGGCGCGCGCATTCAAGTTGAGGCCATGGACGGTTTCCGAGTAGCACGCGTATCGATCCACCCACTACCCAAGCGCGGCACATCAAAGCCGGCCTCTTATACACCCGAGTAAAGCCTTGCATAGGTTTGCTGAGGTTGCGATCAACCTCCCGCAGGTGCGCGGCACCTTCGACTATCACCTGCCTCCGCATTTGCGCGAGCGAATTGCCCTCGGTCATCTCGTGACCGTCCCCTTCGGCTCACAGCGCACCCAGGGCGTTGTCGTCCAGCTTCCCGATTCACCGGCAGTCTCCGAGACCAAGGCCATCGAAGCGCTCGTTGACCCCATTCCTGTCCTGACACGCACGCAGATCGAACTCGCCAGTTGGATCGCAGACACCTACCATGCCGGATTGATCGATGCGCTCACCCTGATGCTTCCCCCGGGGCTCAGCCAGCAGGCCGATTCGGTCATTCGCCTGGTCGATCCCCAAGGTCACCTTGAAAATGAACTGCAGCAGAAAATCGTCCGCCTGTTGGATAAACGCGGCGATCTGCGCTCCCGCCAGCTCGCCCGGGCCTTCCCCCGTCAACCATGGAAATCAGCCGTTCAGTCACTGATCAGGGATGGCATTCTCGAGCGTGAATCCGTGCTCGATCCGCCTCAAGTCCGTCCTAAAAATGTGCGTAACGCCCGCCTGCTTACTACTCCTGCGCAGGCGCGCGAGCGCGTCGCGTCTATTGGCAACCAGGGAAGCCAGGCGGATGTCCGGCGTCGGGCGATCATCGAAACCCTGATCGAGGAGGGCGAGGCGCTCGAGGTGTCCTGGCTCTATGCAGAACACGGCGGCTCGCTGGCCGATTTGAGGAAATTGGAGGCAGAGGAGCTGATCGCGTTGAGCGAATCGGAGGTCTGGCGCGACCCGCTCGAGGAACTTGAGTTTGTCCCTGTGCAACCACCCGTGCTGACTGCCGATCAGCAGGCTGTCTGGGATCCATTATGCAAAGCAGTGCAGGCAGGGTCACACAGTGCTTTTCTGCTCCACGGCATCACCGGTTCAGGGAAGACCGAGCTCTACTTGCGAGCCGTTGCCGAGACCCTCGCCACCGGACGAACGGCAATCGTGCTGGTACCCGAGATCGCCCTCACCCCGCAGACTGTGCGCAGGTTCCTGGCGCGCTTCCCCGGACAGGTTGGTTTGATTCATTCCGAACTCTCAGCCGGTGAGCGCTTCGACACCTGGCGCCGCTGCCGATCCGGCGATCTTCAGCTCGTCGTGGGCCCACGCAGTGCGCTCTTCACACCCTTGCCCGACCTCGGCTTGATCGTACTCGATGAGTCGCACGATGAATCGTACAAGGAACAGGAACGATCGCCGCGCTACCATGCCCGTGACACTGCCCAGGCCTATGCCCGCATGCTCGGTGCGACACTGATCCTGGGCAGTGCGACACCCGACGTCACCACCACCTTCCGCGCCGAGCACGACCAACTAGTGAGGCTGGAGCTACCCCGGCGCATCCTTGGGCATAGATCCCGGCTGGAGGGACAAGCCGCACGGCTCGGGGTCACCGATCGCTACGAAGAAGCCGGTGGCGAGGCACGCTCGATCTCCCTCCCACCGGTACGGATCGTCGACATGCGCCTCGAACTCAAAGCCGGGAACCGCTCTATCTTCAGCCGCCCGTTAACCCACGCGCTGGGTGAGGTGCTCGAGGCTAACGAGCAGGCAATCCTCTTTCTGAACCGCCGCGGGGCTGAGACCTACATCTTCTGTCGCGACTGCGGCTGGGTTGCCACTTGTCCGCGCTGCGACCGCAGCCTGACAATGCATCACAACCCCGTGCGGCTGGTGTGTCACCAATGCGGGTACAGTAGCCCTTCGCCTTCGGCGTGCCCCGAGTGCGGGGGCGAACGTGTGCGTCATTTCGGCGCGGGCACACAACGCATCCAGGCTGAGATCGAACGCCAGTTCCCCGCTGCCCGCACGCTGCGCTGGGATCACGATGCGACGCGCGCCAAAGGCTCGCACGATGTCATCCTGGCCCACTTCGCCGCGCACCGCGCCGACATCCTGATCGGCACGCAGATGCTGGCCAAGGGCCTCGATATCCCGCTCGTCACGCTGGTGGGCGTGGTCTCAGCCGATGTCGGCCTTAACCTGCCCGATTACCGGGCGGGTGAGAGAACCTTCCAGCTGTTGACCCAGGTCGCCGGACGGGCCGGGCGCGGTCTGCTCGGCGGGCGGGTGATCCTGCAGACCTACCAGCCGGATCACTACGCAGTACAGGCTGCATCCAGGCACGATTACCGGGAGTTCTACGAACGAGAACTGGAGTTCCGCAGACAGCTCTCCTATCCCCCTTTCAAGCGCCTGGTTCGCTTCCTTTACCGGGCGACATCGTCTGCGAGAGCCGAACGCGCAGCTGGTCGCCTGGTGCAAACTTTGAGAGCGAAGGCGACCGAGTCTGGCGAGAAGCTGGACCTGATCGGGCCGGCGCCGTGTTACTTTGAGCGAGTACGCGGTCGCTACCGCTGGCATGTGATCCTGCGCGCCTCCGATCCTGCGCGTTGGATCCCGGATCCGCTGCCCGAGGGCTGGGCTGTGGATATCGACCCGGTAAGCTTGCTCTAACCCCGACAAGAAGAGTGAAGTGAATAGGACCATGCAATCGGTTCGCGAATTTCTCGAACAGCATCTCCAGGGGATCTTCGAGAACGACGTTGCCGCATACCGTGTCAGTACAGTTCCCGATCTGACGCTCTATGAATGGTATGTCACACCGCAGCGCATTGAAGGTCTTCCATTCCATGAATTCATGCTCGAGGAGACCGGCCGCGAGGATAGCCCCGGCATAGCGCTTGATCCGCAGGGCGAGGCTGGCCAGGCAGGGAGCTATTCGCGCCAGAGGTTTGATCTGGCAAATTATCGCGAACAGCGCTATGGCGACACTGCGATCTGCACCTAAACCCTGCTCATTTCCCGAAGTTCATACACGGGCGTGAACGTCGTCAGCGCTAATGAGACACGCATCCTGGTCGCAATCGCTGGTGAATGGCGCGTGGTACATGTCCATTAATCCCCCAGCTGGAAGGCACCCTTCCAAGCCCCCGCCTGATCTGCGATTCGCCGGGGCTGGATGCGCTTGTTCTTTAGGACAACCCTGATCTAAAATGGCATCACTCACGCCGGCCGAAAAAGGGTGCAATCTCCTCCCGCTGCGTTCATCCACCCTGTGGTTGTACTGGCGTCAAACGGGAAAGGATTGGCAATGATAAAGATCATTACAGACAGCACCAACAATCTATCCGACGAGCTCATTCGCAAACACGATGTGCGTATCGCCCCGATCGCGATTCAATTCAAGGAAGAGACCTACGAGGAAGGGATCAATATCGATCGCGCTCTCTTCTACGCGAAGATCGAAGACATGGGCATCATCCCCACATCGTCTCAACCCCCGCCAGCGACCTTTGCCCACTACTACCAGGACCTGCGCGAGCAGGGCAATTCCGGCCTGGTGGTCACCGTTACTGGGAAATTAAGCGGTACCTACGATTCAGCGCTGATGGCGAAGGAGATGGTTCCCGAAGCCGATGTAACCGTCTTCGACTCGGCCAGCATCTCGCTCGGTACTGGCTGGATGGTGCTTGAGGCGGCGCGTGCGGCGGAAGCTGGCCAGCCGCTGGAATCAATATTGCGCCGACTCGAGCATATCCGCTCTACCAGCAAGCTTTTCCTCACGCCGGCAACGCTCAAGTACCTGCAGATGAGTGGGCGTGTTGGTCGCTTGCAGGGTGCCATGGCTTCGCTATTGAACGTAAAGCCAATCATATACCTCGAAAACGGCGTGCTTGAAGCTGGAGAAAACGTCCGCACCCGGTCGAAGGCGCTGGAGCGCCTAATTCAGCTGCTGGCCGAAACATTCGCCCCAGACCTTCCCCTACGGGCAGCCGTGATCCACGCTCGCGCGGCTGACGAGGCAGAGACCGTAAAGCGAGAGCTCGAAACCCGCTTTACCCTCGACGAATTGCTGATGGAGGACCTGGTCGCTTCTCTGGCCGTGCATGGTGGACCGGGGATCATGGGTGTCTTCGCCTACCCGGCCTGATTACCCCTCTTCGTAACTTATAAACATGTAGGAGCACGATCTATTGTGCCCCTACTGCGCGAATCAAGGTTGTATATTGAACCGTAGGGGCGCACCGCGGTGCGCCCCTACATGATGAAGTGCATTGTAGCTTGAACAGCAAGCTCTTTGGACTCCCGAGTAGAGCCGATTATTTTAATTACAGACATGGTTGAAACTCAGACCGTAGCGCCGACCGTCCGGTACAGTTGTTCGCGGATGGACATCACCTCTCGCCGCAGCGAGTCGTCGGTTTCGATAAGCTCGGAGATTTTCTCCGATCCATAGAGCACGGTGGTGTGATCGCGCCCACCCAGCATATCCCCGATCTTGGGCAACGAGGTGTCTGTTTCCTGTCGCATCAGGTACATCACGATCTGGCGCGGCAAGGCAACCTCGCGCGTGCGCTCGCGACTGAGCAGCCGCTCAGTCTCAAGCCCATAACGGTGGGCGACGGCCTCGATGATCTGATCACCGTTCAGCCGACCCGTCTGGACCAGCATATCCGCCAGCGCGATCTCGACCAGCTCCGGGTTGAGTGTTTCACCACGCAGCTCGGCATAGGCAAGCACGCGCGTCAACGCACCTTCCAGCTCTCTAATGTTGCTTTGCACGCGGCGTGCAACTTCCTCCAGGATCGAAGGTGGCACCTGGCGACCCTGGCGTTCGGCCTTTGACCGCAGGATGGCCAGGCGGGTCTCATAATCGGCGGCCTGGATATCGGCCGTCAAGCCCCATTCAAATCGCGAGCGTAAGCGCTCTTCGAGAGTGACGAGCGCGCGCGGCGGCCGGTCCGAGGTAAGCACGATCTGCCTATCGCCACCGTGCAGGGTGTTGAAGGTGTGGAAGAATTCTTCCTGGGTGGATTCCTTACCGGCGATGAACTGGATGTCGTCGATCAGCAGGACGTCAATCTGCCGGTAGCGCTCACGGAACACAGCCGTGGTATGGCTGAGGATGGCGTTCACGAGATCATTAGTGAACTCCTCCGAGGAGACATAGCGAACCTGCAGCCCAGTCGCCAGGCAGACGTGACCAACTGCGTGAAGCAGGTGAGTCTTCCCCAGACCCACACCGCCGTAGAGGAAGAGCGGATTGTAGGCTTTAGCCGGGCTCTCGGCGACGGCTTGCGCGGCGGCGTGAGCCAGACGGTTGCTGGTTCCTACCACGAAGGTGTCGAAAGTATAGCGTCGGTTTAGCTGTGCCTGATGGCCGTTCGCTGCGGGTGGGTCATGTCGCATGCTGGGTCCCGCATCAGGAACTTGTTCGGCCACTGGACCGGTCCAGACTACAAAGCGGACATCAACCGTTCGCCCAACGATTCCGGTCAATATGCGCTTGACGGTCGCCAGGAGCCGGTCTTGCAACCAATCGCGGGCATATGCGTTTTTAACACCAATAACGAAAGTACCATCTTCGTAGGTAAGGTATTCTGCATCGCGGACCCAGGTGTCATAGGCTGCACGCGGCATTTCCATCTGAAGTTGTCCGAGCGCTGCCTGCCAGTTCCGCTCTGCACTCATACAGTCCTCCGTACTGTTCAAGCCGCAGTCATGATCACGACTCAACCTGGAGTTTCATTTTTATTAAGCGAAGACCCGAAGGTACCTCTGTGATGAAATTTCTGTCGTCGAGGAGACGACTTTCCCAGCCACAGCGACTTTGGGGCGTGTGGGCGCTCCTCCTCGTGCATGGTGCCGCCTTCACCCATAGTGGCTGGATTGTAGCAAAACCGCCCCAAGCCTTCAATACGATTAGCCGCCGAGTACCCTAAAACTTGGAAACTTTTAAGATAGCTAAATGTTAAAGGATGCCCAAGCCTCAATCACTTCTCGTCCGGAATGTGCGCTTCCTCACCAACCCAATCGACCGAATATGCCGTGAGGTTGCTTTACCCATACCCCATATCTTGTGGTACGGAACCCGTTATTATCTACCCACCCGCGTTAAACCTTAAAACTTAAAAAGGGAACTGGACGTCGAACAGATCGGCGACTCAGGCGCAAGCCCGATTCTGGAGGCTTCGCAAGCCCTGATTCTCGCAAAACGAGGTAAAACCATGCGTGTGCGCGTCACGCGTTGTACGCACCTGGACAAAGCACCTATCGATTAGGTCAGGATTTGCTGAACAACGCGTGCTGGGCTTCACCGATCGAACGGACCTGCTCGAGTTGGATCCCGGAAACTTTTCCTGGAATACCGCGCAGGCTCCTGGGGATAAAGGCGCGCTTGAACCCGAGTTTGGCCGCTTCCATGAGGCGCGGCTCGATCTGCGGCACTGCCCTGATTTCGCCTGATAGACCAATCTCACCGATCATGACCGCTTCGGCTGGGAGAGGTTGGTCCAGCATGGATGACACGATCGCCATCGCCATCGCAAGATCCGCAGCCGGCTCCCCGACTCGCAATCCACCGACGATGTTGATGAAGATGTCCTGGTCATCCAACCTGAGGCCAGCCCGGCGGGTGAGCACGGCTACGGTCAGCAGCAAACGATTGAAGTCGACGCCGTTCGCCGTCCGGCGCGGGTTGCCGAACCCACTACGGCTGGTCAACCCCTGCACCTCCACCAGTAACGGCCGGGTGCCTTCCATGGTCACCGCTACCGCAGAGCCAGGCGCGTTTACGACCCGCTCGGCCAGGAAAGCTTCGGAGGGATTAAGGACCTCGATCATCCCTTCCGAGCCCATCTCGAATACACCCACTTCCGTCGTTGCCCCAAACCGGTTTTTAACCGACCGAAGCAGTCGGTAGACATGATAAGGATCACCCTCCAGATAGAGCACCGTGTCAACGATATGCTCCATCACACGCGGACCCGCAATAGCGCCTTCCTTGGTGACATGTCCCACGAGGAAGACCGCAGTTCCAGTGCTCTTGGCCAGCGTCTGCAGGCGCGCCGTGCATTCACGCACCTGCGTGATCGAACCAGCACTCGAATCGAAGCTGGAGAGCTGCAGAGTCTGGATCGAATCGGCGATCACCACACCCGGCTCTACGGCTTCGATTTGCGCCAGGATGAGGTCCAGGTCAGTCTCAGCCAAGACGTAGAGGGCCTCAGGTAATTCCTGCTCCGGTTGCAGGCGCTGTGCACGCGCCTTGATTTGCGGTTCGGATTCTTCCCCCGAGACGTACAGCACCCGTACACTTGACGCCATCTGGGTCGCCATCTGTAACAGGAGCGTCGATTTGCCTATCCCGGGATCACCTCCGATCAGTATCACAGATCCTGGCGTGATGCCCCCTCCCAGCACCCGAGCAAACTCGGCGATCGGCAGGTGCAGGCGATCGGCAGCATCTCCCTGCACCAGAGATAGGGGAATAGCCCGCGCTGTCCCAGACAGACCTACCTTTCGGGCGGCCCGGGTTGGGGGGGAGACGACTTCCTGGACCATACTGCTCCAGGCGCCGCACTGGGGGCAACGCCCGAGTGCTTTTGGAGCCGTCCTTCCACACTGTTGGCAAACGTATTGGGTTTGGACTTTAGCCACCATGCCTCCGGGGAGGATTATACAGCGCCAGCCGGTGAGTCAAAACAAAAACCCGACACCGGCTGCGGTGTCGGGTTCTGCTTTGCGCTGATATAGATCAGGAGGCAGGTACCGCTTCGTGCGTCTCGTCCTCGGGCTCCTGCTCGCTTAGAACCAGGGTGATCTCATCATCCACCAGATCGACCTGGACATGATCGCCAGCTTTGAATTTACCTGAGAGCAGATCGTCGGAGAGTTGATCCTCGACCTGGCTTTGGATCACCCGGCGCAGCGGTCGTGCGCCCATATCCGGGTCATATCCGAGATCGGCCAACTTGAGTCGAGCCGCTTCGCTCGCCGTGAGGATGATCTCGTGGTCGCTGAGCCTATCAGAAACCTTGCCCAACTCCAGATCCACGATCCGGGTGATCTGTTCCTTTGTCAGCGCGTGGAAGACCATGATTGAATCGACCCTATTCAGGAACTCAGGACGGAACACCTTTTTCAGCGCCTCCGTGAGCTTCTTGTGCATTTCATCGTAGACCAGGCGCTCTTCCAGTACATCGTCTGCTGGCAGGTCAAATCCAAGCTGGGTCTGGCGCTTGATTAGATCCGCGCCCACATTGGAGGTCATTACGATGATGGCGTTCCGGAAATCAACTTTCCTGCCGCGCGCATCCGAGAGTTGGCCTTCCTCCATGATCTGAAGCAGCATATTATGCGCTTCAGGATGGGCTTTCTCGACCTCGTCGAACACAACGATCGAGTAAGGCCGGCGGCGGATGGCCTCCGTCAACTGCCCAGCATCCTCGTAGCCGACATAGCCAGGAGGGGCTCCTACCAGCCGGCTCACCGAATGGCGCTCCATCAACTCCGACATGTCGATCTGGATCAAGGCATCCTCTGACCCGAACATGAACTCAGCCAGTGCCTTGGTGAGCTCGGTTTTTCCAACGCCGGTCGGCCCCAGAAATATAAATGAACCAATCGGGCGCTTTGGATCCTTCAGCCCTGCCCGCGACCTGCGCACAGCCTTGGAGATGGCATTGATCGCTTCATCCTGTCCGATGATATGTTCGTGCAGCGCCTCTTCCATCTGCAGCAAACGCGTGGATTCGGCTTCGGCAATCTGCATCACCGGTACCCCGGTCCACATCGAGACTACCTCGGCGATATCGTGCTCGGTTACGCGGGGACTGCTCTCGCTTCGATCCCACGCCCCGCGCAGGAGTTCGAGTTGCTCTTCCAATTGCGCTTCATGCTGAACAAGCTCCTGGGCATCATCGTAACGCGACTCGTCCAGGGCAAGAGCATGTGCTTCGCGGGTCTTACGCAGCTGGCCGATAATTTCACGTAATGAAACGGCTTCCGGACTCTTATACATCCGGACCCGCGAAGCTGATTCATCGATGAGATCGATCGCCTTGTCAGGCAGGAATCGATCGGTGACATAACGAGCAGAGAGGTAGGCAGCCGACTCGAGAGCTTCATCCGTGATGTGCAGCTTGTGGTGCTCTTCGTACGGGCGGCGCACCCCGCGCAGGATATCGATCGTCTCTTCGATCGAAGGTTCTTCAACCATCACCGGTTGGAAGCGCCGCTCGAGGGCAGCATCATTTTCAATATGTTTGCGGTACTCATCCAGGGTTGTAGCGCCGATCACCTGCAGTTCACCCCTGGAGAGGGCAGGCTTGAGGATGTTGGCGGCGTCGACCGAAGATCCAGCCGAGCCAGCTCCAACGAGCATGTGAACTTCGTCGATGAAAAGAATTGCCTCCGACGACTTGAGCTCGTCAATGACCCGCTTCAAGCGCTCTTCGAACTGGCCACGATACATCGTTCCGGCGACCAGTGAGCCGACATCAAGCTGCAGGACCCGTTTACCGATCAACGGACCTGGTGTTTCCCCGGCGATAATCCGCTGTGCGAGGCCCTCGACGATAGCTGTCTTGCCAACGCCTGGCTCCCCGATCAGTGCCGGGTTGTTTTTTGTTCGCCGGGCGAGGATCTGGATCACGCGCTCGATTTCCATCTCACGCCCGATCACTGGATCTAATTTGTTTTCTTCAGCCAATGCCGTCAAATCGGTCGCCAGCTGGTCAACCAGTGGTGTTTTGGGCTGGTCTTTCCGCTGGCTTGTGCTGGATTTCTGAGCCATCCGCCGCGTGGGGCTCTCTTGCAAAACCCGGCGGGTCTGACGGCGGACTTGTTCGGGTGTGATCCCGAGGCGGCGCAGAACATCAACGCCGACCCCTTCGTTCTGTCGAACGAGCCCCAACAACAGGTGCTCGGTGCCTATGTAGTGATTCCCCAACTGGCGCGCTTCTTCGATCGCCAACTGGAGCACCTGCTCAGTGGCCGGGGCAAGTTCAATGCGCCCCCCGGTGTGCCTCCCGACCCCCGTTAGGCGCTCAACCATCTCTTTCACCCGGGCTGGATCGAGGGCGAGCTCGCGCAGGACACGCCCGGCGACACCCGCCTCTTCACGAACTAACCCAAGCAGGAGGTGTTCTGTACCAATGTAATTGTGATGCAACCGCTCCGCCTCTTCGTGTGCAAGACTTAGCACACGGCGAGCACGCTGCGTAAAGCGTTCCATCTTATCGGCCACCGCTGATCCTCCACACCATTTCGCCTAAATCCTCCTGATTGAATCCTATTCTACCAAATAAACTTCAACCACCTCGGAAAGTAGGATTTAATTCCCCCGTTGGCAAAATCAAAATCCGGGCGCACACTGGGTACGCCCGGATGATTTCTCTCACGCTGACCTGCGGTGATCCCCCAGGTTAGTTGCGAGGCATTCTACTCCTCGTCCGCATTAACCTCTTCGATCATTTCTTCGGGCTCGGAGTCGACCTCGATTTCCAGCTCCGCTTCGGCCTCTGGAAGCTCTGCGTCCTGGGTATCATCGACGGCCATTTCGACCTCGATCTCTTCCTCTTCCAGGTCTGGCGCGACCGCTTCGTCGGTTGATTCCAGTTCAGCTTCAACCTGTGCCGATGCCTCTTCTGACTCAGCAACATCCTCGGCCTCAGCTACCGGCGGCAGATCCGGGATATCGCCTTCCAGATCGGCATCGAAATCCTCGACCGGGACCGGTGGCTCGGGCTGGCTCTCTTGCTCCGCGCCGGCTTCCATGCCCTGCATGGCTGTCTGCCAATCAACATCGGTAAACTCGGCCGAATCGACCTGTTTCAGGCTCAACCCGAGCCGGCGGCGTTCGCGATCGATCTTGATCAAGCGCAAGGTGAGCGTTTGATCCTCGCTGACGACCTCACGCGGATGCTCGATCCGTTGATCGGAAAGCTCGGAAATATGGATCAGGCCTTCGATCTCGTAGTCTTCGATATCCTTGATCGTGGCGAAGGCACCGAACTTTGTAAGTTTGGTAATCGTGCCTTCAATTAATTGCCCTTCCTGGAAGGAATCCAGTATCTCATCCCAGGGGTTCGACTCGAGCTCGCGCAGGGAAAGGCTGATGCGCTTCTGTTCTGGATCCACGCTGAGCACTTTCACATCGATCTCCTGACCCACTTTGAGGACATCCTTCGGGTGGGCGACCCGCTTCCAGGAGAGTTCAGAAATGTGTACCAGGCCGTCGGCGCCGCCGATGTCGACGAAAGCACCGAAATCGGCCAGGCTGATCACCGTGCCTGTCCGTGTTTCACCGGGTTTGAGCTCCGAAATTAGACGTTCCTTCAGCGCGTCACGCGATTCGCGCGCGGCAGCCCGTTCGGAAAGGATCAAACGGTTGCGCCGCCGGTCGACTTCGATCACCTTGGCGATGATTGGCTCACCGGCCATCTTGCCCCAACGCTGGTCCGGGGTTTCGCCTTCCGCCCTTCGGCGGCGGGCGAGGCTGACCTGTGAGGCGGGGATAAACCCGCGCAAATGACCAAACTTGACGATCAAGCCGCCCTTGTTATAGCCCGAGATAAGGCCTTCGTAGGGCTCGCTCGATTCGAGCAGTTCTTCGGCTTCCTGCCATTCGTTCTCTTCTTCTGCGCGCGAAATGGAGAGCAGGAGCGTGCCATCACGGTCGGCCGAGCGAATAACATAGACGTTAATCTCGGAGCCCACCACGAGTTCTGCTTTCTGCTCATCGGTGAGTTGCTCGAGTTCGCGGCTGGAAATCAGCCCTTCTGATTTGGCGCCGATATCTACCAGCACGTCACTCTCTGTCACGCGTGCGATGGTGCCGGTGCGAATTTCTCCCCGGCGTGGTGTTTCTAAATCGTAGGCCTCTGCTTCAAGCAGGGCGTCCATCGGGTGTTCTTCAGGCTCGACGTTTCCTACGCCATGCATGATTTCTTCCCCGATGAGCTCGTCGTTTCGGTCCATAAATAATCTGCTCTCCGTCCTTAAGATTGAAGGGCATTATAAGAGCCTTTGCCGGGGTTGTAAACCTCTGAGCTGGGATGGCATGGTGGATGGGGGTATAATCCCGCCCGATAGGAGATACCTTTGGCCACTGTTTACCCCTTCAGTGCTATCGTTGGCCAGGACCGGATGCGGCGTGCGTTGATACTGAACGCCGTCAACCCGCGCATCGGCGGGGTCCTCATTCGCGGCGAACGCGGAACCGCCAAATCGACCGCCGCGCGCGGCCTGGCCGCCTTGCTTCCGGAAGTCGAGGTCGTAGCCGACTGCCGTTTCGGGTGCGACCCAGCGAAGCCCACCCAATACTGCACCGAATGCAAGGAGCGCATCGAGCGGGGTGAAACCCTTCCGGTGGAAATCCGCACAACTTCATTTGTGGACCTACCGGTATCGGCCACTGAAGATCGCGTCGTCGGTACGCTGGATATCGAACGCGCCATCAAAGAAGGCGAGCGTCATTTCGAGCCCGGCGTTCTCGCTGCAGCGAACCGCGGTTTGTTATACATCGACGAAGTCAATCTGTTAGATGACCACGTCGTTGACCTACTCCTCGATTCGGCTGCGCTTGGAATGAACATCGTTGAACGGGAAGGGATTTCCTTCAGCCATCCTTCTCGCTACATCCTTGTGGGCACAATGAACCCCGAGGAAGGCGATTTGCGCCCACAGCTCCTGGATCGTTTTGCGCTTTCGGTCGAGATCCACGGCCTGCATCAGGCGCAGGACCGGGTCGCTATTATGGAGCGCAACCTGGCCTTCGAAGCGGATCCTGTTGCCTTCCGAGAACAATGGCTCGAGCACGAACTTTCGCTTTCGAATGAAATCGAAGCTGCCCGGGAGATACTCGGGGGTGTCCGCTACAGCAAGCAGGATCTCCTCTCCATTGCTGCACTGACCTCCTCTATGCACGTGGACGGCCACCGGGCGGACCTGGTGATCCTCAAAGCTGCCCGAGCGCACGCTGCCTTTGAAGGGCGGGACAGTATCAGCCAGCGTGATATCGCTCTCGCCGCAGAGCTGGCACTCCCGCATCGCATCCGGCGTGGCCCATTCCAGCAGGTCGAGGTGCATATCGATGACCTGCAGTCCCGCATCGAACAATTCCAATCCGACTTCGAAGGGGGCGAGCAGCTAAGCGAACCCGACTCCGGCGAAGAGGATCCCCAGGCTAAAAAAAAAGGCCCCAAACCCGCCTAGCGCAGGATGAAAGCGAAGAAGGCGAAGAACGCGGCATTGTCGAGCCGACCCGGCAGGCCGTCAACGAATCCTTGAACGCCCGTTGGTGGGAGGGCGGAGACAAGGTCCGGGTCGGGAAATCCTTTGTCCCCAGGCGCATCGAAGGCCAGATCGATCGCCTCACCCGGCGCCAGTCCGGCCGGCGCACCCGCACCCGCTCAGACCAGAAGCGTGGCCGTTACATCCAGGCCCGGCCTGCCTACGAACGAACGAGTGATATCGCCTTCGATGCAACCATCCGCGCTGCTGCCCCGCACCAGCGCGAGCGCGAGGAGCAGCGCAAGCGGGTTTCGTTTGCCATTTTACCAACCGACCTGCAGCGCAAGGTCCGGGTTCGCAAGGCAGCCAACCTGGTGCTGTTTGTCGTCGACGCCTCCTGGTCCATGGCTGTCGCTGAACGCATGTCGGCGACCAAAGGCGCGATTCTCTCCTTGCTCACCGATGCCTACCAGCGCCGAGATCGGGTGGGTTTAATCGTATTCCAGAAAGATCGTGCTATTACGATCCTGCCTCCGACGAACTCAGTTCAACTTGCTCAACGCGCTCTTGTGGACATCCCGGTAGGCGGGAAGACCCCGCTTTCGGCTGGGTTGAGCCTGGCCTATGAAATCTTCCGTAAGGAACGGTTGATCCATCCCGACGTCCTGCCGCTGATGATCCTTCTCACCGATGGCGCCGGGAATGTTGCCATGGGAGCCCAACCCCCACAGGAAGAAGCTCATCGCATCGCCGACCAGATCCGCGAGGCGAAGATCCGCGCGGTCGTGATCAACATGGAGCACGCCGCCTTCGATCAGGGCCTGGCGCAGAATCTGGCTGACCGCCTGGGTGGGGCCTGCTATACCCTGCAAGAACTGCGTGCCGAACATCTCTATCAGGCCGTTCGGCAGGAACTCGATGAGGGTCTGGCAAACACTTCGTCGTGACCTCTTGCTCTCTACTTGCCTCTTGCCAAACCCATGCGCCAAGTTGCAACCCTGCAATCACAGCCAGTTGTGAAGGGATCTGGAGTGCCGTGAATTTGCCGCCCGTAAGCAGCTTCGCGGCTTGATGCTCTTCACCAGTTGGACCTCAATAAATTCAGGTAGCACAATCAGCAGGGACCTGCAAAATCATTCGAGCATGACCTCGTGGGGAGTGTTGATGAGGTGGCTAGGGTGATTGTGGAATTGAAAGCAGTAAGAACGTTTCGTCCTTGCTCATTCCGCGTCGAGCTTACGGTTGAGACGCCGTAGTCTATGCTCGATCGCCTCCCACATTTGGTCCCGCCGCCAGGTTGCAGGCCAGTGGCTCAGGCACAGCAGTGCGCTGTCCGCCCACTCGCGCGCCCGGCCCAGATCCGTGTTGTGCCACTCAAAATACTTGGCAAGCTCGATGCATGGTGAAGGATCATCCGGCGCCAGCTCATTCCATAGCATCCAATGAGTAACGGCTTCCTCGCGCCGGTCCTTGCGTTTGAGGTATGCGCTGAAATGTCGCAGGGCATCGATCCGGAATTCTGTTTTTTTCGCCCCCAAGGCCGCCCGGAATGCCGCTTCCGCAGAGTTCGACCGACCACGTTCCTGCTGCCAGCGTGCAACCCCAAGCGCCTCCGAGCCGGATAAATCCGAGATTCCGTCCGGCCGATGACGCTTCAGGATTTCTCCCGTTAGTGAGACCAGGCTGAGGATGTCCAACGCGTTGTGGTAGACCACGCGCTGCATCTCAGCCGCATCCCCCGTCCGCAGGTAATCAACATACATCCCGGGGATCAGTGCTCCAGGCACATCCTGCTCGGAGCGTTGGACGCCGAGCACTTCTCTCTCGAGCGTACCTAAGCGACAATCGCTGAGTGCGCTGCGCCACAGGCGGCGAGCCGGGTAGAGCAGGTCGAGATGAGGCCAGGAATTCAAACCGGAAGAAGCGCGCATGCCCAACTGGAAGCGCATATCGAGCAGCGGGATATCAAAGTTGCGCCCATTAAAAGTGACAAAGGCCCGGCCCTCGTCCAGTTTTGCCTGGAGGGCTTCGAGCATCGCTTGTTCCTGTGCGGGATCACGCAGGAAGAACTGATGTAGCAGGAATCCGTCCTGCTTGAATTGCCCGATCCCAACCAGGAACACAACCGTACCAGCCCCACCAGCCAGCCCGGTGGTTTCTGTATCTACAAACAGGAGTTCGCTGCGATCGACAGTATTGAGCGAGGCGTCACGGGCGACATCTGCCGCGAGCTCAGCCTCGAATTCGAAAGTATCAACGAGGGAGACTTTCCCATGTTTGTGATTGGCGGTGTAGATCTCTTCAATCAAGTATGCCGGACCGGATGATGTTTGGACTGGTTTACCCAACTGGCGGCCTTCACTGGAAATGGGAAGCAGGGGAGCTTCGTTAGGCGCAGCTTGCCTTCTACCTCCCAGCCGGCGCAAGCGTTGGTGCAGACGCTTGGTTCTATCCTGGTCGCCAGTCTCGGACATGCCTGGTTCGCCCTACTCTTCCATCCAATTGATCTGGACAAATGTGTGGAATATCGGCCGATAACTTTGCTTATGAAGAAAGTCACGCGCCCCCAATGACCTTCAACATTACCCGGGTTTCGCGCCTGCAAGTATTATAACGCTCGGAGACGAGAGACGGGGCACCCCTACGCTCATCGCTGTCTCCTCCTTTGGCGAAGGCCTCCGCCGGGTTACCCCCCCTCACCGCCCCGGCGGAGGCGCCTTTTAACCCAGAGCGCGCAGTCCGATTGGAATGCGCGTTTTGCTTTTAATGCAAGCTTGCGATCAGTTGGTGAGTGCGGGGAGCACCAGGGTGAAGGTTGCCCCCTGGCCGATTTTCGACTCGACCCAGATCCGGCCCTGGTGCTGTTCAACGATCGACTTGACGATGGATAACCCCAGCCCTGTGCCCGAGATGTCACGCGGCACATTGCTCGCCCGGTAGAACTTATCAAAGAGGTAGGGTTGATCCCCGGCAGGGATGCCAACCCCGCTGTCAGTGATGCGCAGGATGAGCTGGTCGTCCTCGACCGAGGCTTCAAGACGGACGGTGCCACCGGCCGGTGTGTACTTGATGGCATTCTCGAGCAAATTCCCGATCATCTGGCGTAAGCGAATCGGATCGCCGTGCACCATTGGGAGATCCTCGGCGATCTGGATTCCGAGCTCAACTTCCTTCGAGCTCGCCAGAGCCGCCAGACCCTGGACGGCGTATTGGGCGAGGACCGCCAGGGGTGTGTCTTCCATGGCTGTGTCCAGACCGGCCTCGATACGCCCGAGATCAAGCAAATCCGTCACCAGTTCCGCAATTTGCTCCACGCTGAGGCGAACCCGGCGCAAGAAATCCTGCTGCTCACCAGTGAGCTCACCTGCTCGATCAATAAGCTCGACGTAGCCCAGGATAGCAGTCAATGGTGAACGAAGGTCATGCGAAACTGTGGTAACAAACTCGGATTTAATCCGGTCAAGTTCTTTCAGGTGTGTGATGTCATGCAATACGACGGTTTGACCAATACCCCGGATGGGCGTCCGGGTGGCGTGAAAGATACGACCATTCTGAAGCGCGATCTCATCATCACGGTAACCACCGTCAACCTCGCGTAAGAGTTCCAACAGACGAGGTTCATCGAAGGCTTCGGCCGCGGACAGCCCCGTGCAGTCATTGTCAATGTTGAAAAGAGCTTGTGCGGTGGGGCTGATCAGCAAGATCCGGTTTTCTGTATCAACCACAATAACCCCGATTTCCGATTGATTCAGGATCGTCTCCAACTCACGATGGTGTCCATCCAGCCTGCCGTATAGCTGCGCATTCTCAATCGCGATCGCGGCAAAATCCGCCATCGATGTCAGCAAGCGTACATCCTGCTCACCCAACGGCCGGTCCGCTTTGCGGTTATCCACGCCGAGCACGCCAATGATCCTGCCATGTACACGCAGTGGGACATAAATCAGGGTATGTACGAGGTATGCGGTCTTGATCTTCTGCGGAGAACTCTGATCCAACAGGATCGGCTCGCCGCTCTCAAGCACGGTACCAGCAAGCGAATCGCGCACCTGCAGGCGGAAGGTGCGCGCAAAATCGTCATCGAAATTCTTCGAGGCGCGCATGGCAAGCTCGCCACTATCCGGATCGAGCAGGAGCAGGCTGCCTTCCTCTGCCCCGGTCAGTCGTACCGATTCCTCAACCACGATTGTCAGCACATGGTCGAGATCGAGCTCGGAGGTTACTGCCCGGGCACTGCGGGCCAGGGCTTCTAGTTCGTTGACCCGCTTCTCCAGCCGCCCATTCCCCCGGACCGGGTTAATTTCCGCTCCGGCAGACAGTTCAGAGCGAGCGCTGCGTGCTAAACCTCGTTCAATCGCGGACAGCATCTGTTCTGGCTCGAATGGCTTGGTGAGGAAATCTACTACCCCTGCCCGGAGCGCTTCCAACAACAGGCCCTTGGTCGATTCGCTCGACATCATGATCACCGGGATTTGGGGCAGATCACGCCCAAGCCTCTGCGTCAGCTCAAGACCCGTGAGGTTGGGCATTTGATGATCGGTGATGACCAGCCGCGGCAGCAGTTCATGGGCCAGCGCCAGCGCCGACATCCCATCCCCGACTGAATGGACCCGGTATCCAGCAGGTACGAGAATGTCTTCTTCCAGGAAGCGCCGGACTTCTGCATTATCTTCCGCGACAAGGATCAGGTCACCACGCGTGGCAACCCCGGATAGCTCGGGTAAAGTTTTACTCATAGGGTTCTTCGGAAAACCGATAGCCGCCGTGGTTGGAGGAACATGGTCATGCTTGCGAATCCTTCGGAGAATTAGCCTTAGAGAGCTTCTCCAGGATCGCGTCCAGATCCTCCTGGATAGTTGTAAGACGGCCTTTCTCCGGCATCTCCTTGTTTTCGTTCATCATCGTCGCCAGTTCAGCCTGTGCTGCGCGAACGCTGCGGTGCACATCGCTGAGCAAGCGAGGATCCGCTTCGCCCTCGATATCTCCCTGGATTTGCTGCTCAAGGCGCTGAGCGCGTGCTTCCAATGCCTGGAACAACCGGGCGTTTACTAACGAGATGGAAGCGTAATCGGCGACTGCCTCCAGCATCGCAAGCTGTCGTTCCGTAAATGGCCGCGCAGCAGTCCTGGCGACCGCGATCACACCGATCGGGCGATCCTTGACTTTGATCGGGGCGATCAATGCCGCCGCAGCGAAGTGCGAAAGCTTGAATTTGCTCAAGCCCTCACCGTGAATCGCCAGCGCCTCGCCTGAAAGCATGACCAGTGAGCTCACCCCGTCATCCCAGGGTTGATGGACCTTCGCCGATACGCCAGCTGGTAAACCATGCTCTGCCCGCAGGTAGAGCGCATCGGACTCTTCCGAACGCAGCAGGACCCAGCCCATGTCGGCTTCGGCGACGTACAGGCTGCCCTCCATGAGTTTGTTGAAGAGCTGTCCTTGATGCGTGGTGGAGGTGACCGTTTTGCCCAGACCGAAGAGTGTCGTCAGTTCGCGCACACGTCTCTCGAGCTGGCGGTTGCTTTCAGCCAGTTGTTCCGCCAGCTGCCGGTGCTCACGCCGTAAGCGTATCTCCATAATCACGCGTTCAAGCGCCGCGATCACCTCCGCTTCACGCAGAGGTTTGACTAGGTAATCATGGGCACCTAAACGAAAGGCCTGGATCGCATCAGCTTCCATGCCCTTTTTAGTGGTGACGATCATAGGAACATCCGTGCCTTGTGAACGGAGCGCAACCAGCAGGTCCTTGCCGCTCAAACCGGGCAAGGTAAGGCTGGCAATGATCAGATCGGGGCCAAACTGGAGAGCTTTCTGAATCGCCGCACCCGCTTCGCTGGCCGTCACGACTTGATACCCCTGGGGTGTCAGGACCTGACGCGAAAGCAAATCCAACGTATCGGGATCTTCATCCACTACGAGGATCCGTTCTAGGCGGATAATGTCCATCATATGGCTATGATAGCACGGATTGAGATGGCCCCTCCCTCCTACGCTAGTCCCCCGACTCGAGGTCAGGGCGTGTTAGAATCTGACCAGATCACGCCTGTCAGAGATCCGCTCTGCCAAAACTAGGCCCCGCGTGAGGGAACCGAAGGTCAATGGAATATAAGGATTATTACAAGATCCTGGGAGTCGAGCGGGGTGCCAAGGCCGATGAGATCAAACGCCAATACCGCAAACTGGCCTTGAAATACCACCCCGATAAGAACCCGGACGACCCGAAGTCAGAGAGCAAGTTCAAGGAGATAAACGAAGCCTATGAAGTCCTAGGGAATGCGGAAAAACGCGCCCGGTATGACCAATTGGGCACATCTTACCACGACTGGGAGCGCACTGGCGGACGTCCTGGTAATTTTGATTGGTCACAGTGGGCCGGTGGATCTCCAGGGGGTGTACGGGTCGAGATGGGCGATCTGGGGGAAATGTTTGGAGGAGGGTTTTCCGACTTCTTCAACGCCATCTTCGGCGGGCTTGGATCTCAGCCCCAGTCCGCAGGCGGGACACGCGGCGGGCGTGGCCGTGATATCCAGCAGACAATCCAGATTTCGCTTGTGGAAGCATACCAGGGGACGACACGCTCCTTTCGCCTCGATGGGAAAACCATCGAAGTTAAGATCCCGCCCGGAGCGAAGACCGGGACCAAAGTTCGTGTTAGCGGCAAGGGTGAAAGCGGGCAGCGCAATCGAGGCGACCTCTTCCTGGCCATCCGGGTCGAGGATGATCCCCGTTATGAACGCCGCGGAGACGATCTCCACACAAACGTTGAAGTCGACCTGTACACGGCGGTGTTGGGCGGTGAAGTAAGCGTTTTGACCCCGGGCGGGGATGTTGTTCTCACCATCCCACCCGGGAGCCAGCCCGGACAGAGCTTCCGCCTAGCCAAACGCGGCATGCCTGCCTTGAAATCGAAAGGCCAGGGCGACCTGTTTGTACACATTGAGGTGAAACTGCCGGCGAAGTTGACCAATCGTGAACGTGAACTCTTTGAGACGCTGGCCGGGGAAAAGAAATCCTGAGCAGGAACCGCTGCTCAATTCTTAATCAGAGGATAGGTAGTGATGACCAAGAGAATATTTGGGTTGGTAAGCATCTCTCTCATGGCGGCAATCATTGCCTGCGGGTTCCAGTCCACACCCTCCACAGAACCCACATTGACCAGCAGCCCTACCCAACCGTCATCATCTAATGAGGTGGAGACACCCACGGTTCTGACCCCAGGTATTAGCCAACCCTTCCTTGATGCATCGTATGATTTCTCAGCACTCTACGATATGACCAATCCCGGGGTTGTAACCATCTGGTCGTTCGAAGATCTTGGTGATGTCCACAGCGGATCGATCCCCACCGGACAGGGGTCAGGGTTCGTGATCGATCAAGAAGGCTACATCGTCACCAACCAGCACGTCGTGGATGGCGCCGATGAAATTGAGATCGATTTTGTATCAGGGGTAAAGGCATGGGCAGAATTGATCGGTACCGACCCGGATTCGGATTTGGCTGTCCTCAAGGTATCCCTCCTTCCCGAGCAGCTCTTCCCATTGTCTCTAGGTGACTCAGACCAGGTGCGGGTCGGGAATGTGGTCGTCGCCATCGGCAACCCCTTTGGCCTATCAGGCACGATGACGGTCGGGATCGTCTCCGCCATCGGGCGTTCGCTTTCATCAGAGCGTGCCGCGCCGGGGATAAACCGGGTCTTCTCCGCCGGCGATCTGATCCAGACCGATGCCGCCATCAACCCCGGCAACTCCGGCGGACCCCTCCTGAACATCGCCGGTCAGGTGATCGGTATCAACCGCGCCATCCAGACCGAATCCTTTACCGTGGACGGGAGTGCGGCCAATTCAGGCGTTGGGTTCGCCGTACCCGTGAACCTGCTCCGCCGGGTTGTTCCTGCCATCATCAACAATGGCAACACCAACTATCCATACCTTGGCGTAAGCAGTTTGAACGATGAGCTCTGGAACCTGAAGACGATTGAGGCGCTTGGTTTCACCAACATTACCTATGGAGCCTACATCACGGAAATTGTCCCGGGTGGGCCAGCAGATAAAGCAGGATTACGCGCTGGGACACGGGAAACTGCCATCCCTGGTCTGCTGGGCGGGGGTGACTTGATTATTGCCATCGATGGGCTTCCGGTCCGCCAATTTGATGATCTGCTCTCTTACTTGTTCAAGTCAACCGAGGTAGGTCAAGATGTTTACCTGACCGTCGTTCGCGGCGTGGAGGAGGTGGAACTGACATTGACGATCGGTCCACGCCCTTGAACCTGCCGTCCGCGCGAGGTGGAATTCTGGACCTACAGGAGGCTCGCCATGCTTAGCGAACAAATTCTGCATGAGTTGATCGCCTTACGATCTTCAACGCCTGTGCTCAGCGTCTACCTGGACGTGAGTCCACAAACGGGCGCGGCCGAGACAGCCAGACTCCGTCTGCGCCAGATGGTCAAGGACTATGTGGCACGCGCCCCAGCCGAAGTCGAGCAAGTGCTGCACTACCTGGATCACGAGTATGATGGATCGGGTCGAAGCCTGGCTATCTTTTCGTGCATGTCGGCCAAGCTCTTTAGAACCTTCACATTTGCCGTACCCATCCGCAGCCGGGCCCGCTTGCTTGACGTCCCCTACGTAAAACCGCTCGCAAATCTGCTTGAGAGCTTCGGCCATATCGGCGTTGTGCTTGTTGACCAGCAAGGGGCGCGCCTCTTCCACTTTCACCTTGGCGAACTTGTGGAACAGGAAGGCATCGTTGGGGAAGAAGTCCGGCAGAGCAAACACGGCAGTGGGTCGAGTTCACCCGGCCGGCGGAGCAGCGCTGGCGACCAGGCGCGCGCGGCCGACGAGCTGATCGACCGCAACTTGCGCCAAGCCGCGTCCTTCGCCGCCCAATTCTTCGCCCAGCACGAGGTGCGCCGGGTCCTGGTCGGGGCCAGCGAACCAGTCGCACATCCTTTCATCGAGCGCCTTCCTAAACGCTGGCAATCTATTCTCATGGGAACATTCCCGATCGAAATGACTGCCCCGCATGCTCTGGTCTTCGAGCGAGCCCTGGCCATCTTACAAGCTGCCGAACAGGCTCGTGACGAGCGGCTTCTGATGGAGGTAATCGATGCCTCCGCCAAGGGTGGGGAGGGTGTGATCGGACTTGAAGCCACCCTAGCAGATGTCCATGCTGGTAAGGTCCAGACTCTCTTTATACGTGATGGATACCGTGCTCCTGGGCATCGCTGTCAGAACTGCGGCTACCTGTCGCTGCGCGCGCAGGCCAACTGCCCGTTCTGCGGAGGCGAGATTGAATACATTGAGGATGCGGTCGAATTCGCAGTCCAGAGCGTAATCTCGAATGGCGGTGAGGTCGAGGTCGTCTCAGCCAATCCGCTTACGGAGCAGATGGGAAACGTCGGAGCCCTACTGCGTTACTGAGACCTACATTCTGCATACTAGCCAGAACACAAAAGCCCCCTTATCCGGGGGCTTTGCTCATCAAGCCAGATCAATATTAAAGGCCAAACAAAAGGCGCTCGAGGGACAGCAAGTTGTTGGCCAGGATCTCCAGATCCCGGCGGGCGGCAAACGCATCCGAATCGGCCTCCTCGATGACCAGTGCCACGCGGTCCCGCAGGCTCGCCACGGTCTGGGCGTCATTTACATCGAGCTGCTTTTCCAGGCTCGCCAACCGGGCGTCAGTGCCGCTCAAAGCCGCCTTGGCGGCCAGGACATCTTCCTGCAGCATACCAAGTTGTGCTGTGTTCACATCGACGAGCACAAATAACAGATCGAGGTGCTGCTCACTGGATTGAAGCGCGGCCTTCAGCCCCGTATTCTCTTCCTCCACCGGACGCAATCTTTCGAGTTCAGACTGAGCTGAAGCAAGTTCTGACTCTGCTGAATCAAGCCCCGTTTGAAGGGCAGCGATCTGTTCTGTTTGCGGCTTGACCTGGAGCGCCCAGGATGCCCCCACCCCAAGCCCGAAGATCAAGAGCACAATCACCGTCCAGATCAGGATGCGCCTCATACGCCTTGAAGGAGGCGCCGGTTCCATTACTTCCTCATGGGCCTCAGCGACAACATCCTGTACCTCACTCATCGTTTCCTGGTTCACCGGTTCCTGGGGTTCAAGCTCCGCGTTCGTCTCTTGTTCCTGCATCGACGTTCCTCTCCTATGTTATTCCGCCGCCCCATCCACGGGAAGCTCGGATGGAGGTGCTGTGATTGTTATCAAATATTGCCAGCAAATTTCGAGCTCTTCCCCAGCGAGGGCCTGGTTGGTGAGCACGCTCACCAAGGCCGAATCAAGTCGCTCGAGGGCTGCCCGCAGTGAGGGCGCGTCCGCCGGTATGGGCGTCTCATCTGTCCCCGGTTGGACCGCGACAAGAATGTCCCGAGCAGCCAGCATATCAACTTGCGCCAGGCCAAGGTTAACCTGGTTGAGTGATACACGCGCCCGGGTGAGAAGCGTCATCGCCCGCAGGAGTTGGAGATCTCGAAGGATGCGTTGGGTAGGAAGATCCGCACTTGCGAGCACACCCTCTATACCATTAACCCGTTCCGATAACGCGGATAGGTCCTGCGTCAGGCTAGCCAGCCGGTCGGTGATCACCTTGAAAGCCGTGATCTGATCGTTCTGTTGCTCAAGCTCCAATTGGAGAGTGCCAATCTGTGCCTCCATCTCAGAGATCGTTTCACCGGAGGCTGTAGCGCTCCCCTCCAACTCGGCCGCCCGGTCCTGGAGCGCGCCTACCTGGGCCTGGGTGCTCTCGTTCTGAAGCTCAAGCTTTGCTTCCAGCTCGGACAGCCGGCTGTCCACGGTGCGCAGCGGTTCAATGGTGTTGCGATAAAGATCGATCGTGCCATAGAACAAACCGGCTCCGAGGACAATGCCCAGGACAACGACCACCAGCATTCGCAGCAGGAAGCGAGCAATCCGTCCTGCGATCCCAGGTTTCTTTGCCGGTTCGGTGATGGGCGGGGCAACGGTCTTTTGGGGCTGCTCCACTTTAGGGGACTCGGATGATGTGATATCGGTCACTGGGTCACCTCCGGGGCGGGCGCAGGAAAGATCTGCCCTAGCAAGGTTCTAATCCCCTGCAGGAATTGATCAAATGTGTTCACGCTTTCCTTGATTGCGCCAACTTGATCTGAAAGCGCGGAGACGGTTGCCTCCACCCTTCCCAGTTCGGAGATCGCCGAATCCATCTCATCCCGCAGCGCCTGCGATTCGTCCTCGAGTAAACTCATGCGACCACTCAGCCCTTCGACGGCCCGCAAACGGCTGCGCAGTGAATCGAGATCGGCGCTTACCGCATCCAGCCGCGTGGTCATCACCTCCGCCTGGATCCGAAGTTGGCGGATCGAGGCCTGGCGCTCCACGCTCAGGGTCCCGTTGATGCCGGCCAGGATCGCCAGGCTCAGGATCACCGCCACCACCGCGCTCAGTACACCACCTCCGAGGACAAGCCAAAGAGCTCGCTCACGAGTGATGAATTCGGCCTGGCCCGTGTTAGCCGCTGGTACTTGTGCGGAGGGATCAGGGCGCTTCGCTCCCTCCTTCACCACCGCTTGGGCCGGATCGGTCCCGGATGGCGGCGAATCACCATGTTCGAAAACCAGGCCTTGCTTGATGCGGATCAGTGATCGTGGCCCGATCCCCGGGACACGCAGCAGATCATCCGCATCTGCGTATGGACGGCCGATGATGATTCTTTCGGCGACGGCTTCGCCAACCCCGGGCAGTGTTATCAACGCCCCACGGTCTGCGAGGTTGGGATTTATCTTTTGATTATTCTCCATCTACGTGCTCTCTTTCTTGGACACACTTTCATCCCGATATTTATCTATGAATGTATCCTATCATGGTGTGCACGATCCGGGCCGAAAAACAATCAGCGGTAGGTCCATGGATCTTGCGGCATAAGGGTTGGCGCTCTGCGTTTGGAGATGAACAGCCTGGCCGTTACAAACCCGAAAAGGAAGCCGCCAATGTGCGCCCACCAAGCGATCCCCTCCATGGCCACTCCCCCGAACATCAGGCCGTTGAAAAGCTGCAAGAGGAACCACACCCCAAGGAAGATCAAGGCCGGGACCTCAATAAACCATGGGAAAATAAACAATGGCACGAAGGTCATCACTCGTGCATGCGGGAAAAGCAAGAAATAGGCTCCCAGCACTCCCGCCACAGCCCCACTCGCACCGACGGTCGGGACGGAGAGCAGTGGGTCGAAGTACACGTGGGCCAAGGCTGCAAACACACCCGAAAGCAGATAGAAGCTCAGGAAACGCAGTGAGCCCATCCGATCTTCGACGTTGTCCCCAAAGATGAAGAGGATCCACATATTGCTGATGACATGGAACCAACTTCCGTGCATAAACATCGAACTAAAAACGGTGAGCAGGCTGAATGGATTTTGCAGTGAAAACTGAGCCGAAATGAGGCCGAAGTTCTGGATCAAAAGCACGAATGATGGGTCCGTTAATGAAGCCTGGAACAGGTAGACGAGCAGGTTAAGGCCAATCAGGGCATAGGTTACGATCGGAGTCGATCGGCTGCGGATCGTATCTCTGATGGGGAACATACCGGCTCCGGAAAAGAAAATGGGCGGCAGCTGCCGCCCATTGTACCTCAGAAGAAGCTCACGCCCCTCAGGAGGCCTTCACCTCGATCTTCTTCGGGCGTGCATCTTCTGATTTAGGGAGATGCAGCGTCAGCAACCCGTTTTCGACTATTGCTTCGGCGTGCTCAGCGTCAACCGGATCGGGCAGTCGCAGTTTGCGCTCGAATGATCCCTGCGGGATCTCGCTCATTAGCGTCGTTTCGTGGCCATTCTCGTGGTCAGGAGTCTCGGCTCGCAGGGTGAGAATATCCTCCAGAATTTCGATCTGGAGATCTTCAGCCTTCAATCCGGGAACCTCAGCTGTGATCACGAATTCATCGCTGTTGGCATGCACATCCAGCGGCATGCGGCGGCCGCCATTAAAACCTACCGGGCGATAACCGCTCCAATCAGTACGTTTACGGGGAACAAGATAGTACGTCATCGATCCACACTCCTTGAAATGGGCTTGTACTTCACTCATGCTCAGAATCCTACCCGGGGAGCATAAGAGCCGTGCATATAGAACATAGGAACTCTGTTAACGGCCAGCCAGACATTCTGTTAATACGACGCCAATCATCGTCATACCCCCTACTCATACAATATACTGAGTACGGCCGAGTTCTAGCTTACGTCCATCGTGCTCGTTCGAGCTGCAGAATAAATTCTTATCGGAGGTAGGTGACATGGATCTTGAAAGATATACACAAAAAACTCGTGAAGCCCTTGCCGCTGCGCAGTCACTTGCGAGCCAAGCAGGTCATACCTCCATCGAACCCGAGCATGTACTCATGGCTCTCATGGAGCAGCCAGACGGTGTCGTACCGGCAATCGTTACCCAGATCGCCGGAAGTCCTGCCCTGCTCCAGCAAGATGTGCAATCCAGGCTTGAGAAGAAGGCAAGCATGGTTGGTGGGGCCGAGCAGCCTGGCCTCTCGCGGGCAGCGGCCGGGGTGCTGGAAGCTGCCGAGCGGCAGGCTGCAGGGATGAAGGATGACTATGTCTCGACCGAGCATGTTCTGCTCGCGCTTGCCGCAGGACCGGGTGCAGAAATCCTGAAACCGTTTGGCATCACGCCAGAGGCAATCCTGAATGTACTGACCACGATCCGTGGCTCGCAACGCGTCGTGACCCCCAATCCCGAGCAAACCTTCCAGGCGCTCGAAAAATACGGCCGTGACCTGACCCAATTGGCCAGACGTGGGAAGCTTGATCCCGTCATTGGGAGGGATGAGGAGATCCGGCGCCTGATCCAGGTGCTCTCGCGGCGGACAAAGAACAACCCGGCACTGATCGGTGAACCTGGAGTTGGCAAAACAGCGATCGTAGAGGGCCTTGCGCAGCGGATCATCAACGGCGATGTGCCTGAGGGATTGAAGAATAAACGGGTCGTTCAACTCGATCTGGGCGCACTGGTAGCAGGCTCAAAGTACCGGGGTGAATTTGAGGAACGGCTAAAGGCCGTCCTGAACGAGATCACAGACGCTGCCGGCGAGATCTTGCTCTTCCTGGACGAGATGCATACGGTCATCGGTGCCGGATCGGCAGAAGGTGCCATGGATGCCGGGAATATGCTTAAGCCACTGCTCGCACGCGGCGAGCTCCATATGATCGGGGCCACGACGCTGGATGAGTATCGAAAGTACATCGAGAAGGACGCTGCGCTCGAACGCCGCTTCCAACCCGTATTTGTTGCTGAACCCACGGTCGAGGATACGATCAGCATCCTGCGCGGGTTGAAAGAGCGCTATGAGGTCCACCATGGCGTCCGCATCCAGGACAGCGCTGTCATCGCCGCTGCTACGCTATCCAAGCGGTATATCGCAGATCGATTCCTGCCGGATAAGGCGATTGACCTGATCGATGAGGCCGCCGCCCGTTTGCGTACAGAAATCGATTCAAAACCCCATGCGCTCGATGAAGTCGATCGCCAGATCATGCAGTTGGAGATCGAACGCGAGGCGCTGAAGAAGGAAAAGGATAAAGGTTCGCGGGACCGATTGGCGAAGCTCGAGTCCGAAATTGCCGATCTGCGTGAACAGTCTACCGAGCTTACCAGCCGCTGGCAGGCGGAGAAGAATGTGATCGGGGAGATCCGCACCACCAAGGGACGTATGGAGGAAACACGCCTCGAGGTCGAGCGTGCTGAGCGTAATGCGGACCTGGAACAAGCGGCCCGTCTGCGCTACGCCACCCTGCGCGAACTGGAAGATGAATTGGCAAAACAGGAACTCCGTCTGCGCGAGATCCAAGCTGACAACCCGCTCCTTAAGGAGGAGGTCGATGCAGAAGATATCGCTCAGATCGTCTCGCGCTGGACCGGCATCCCGGTCTCACGCTTGATGGAAGGCGAGATGGAGAAGTTAGTGCAGATGGAAGGGCGACTCCATCTGCGGGTGATCGGCCAGGATGAGGCCGTAAGCGCTGTGTCTAATGCGGTCCGACGCTCCCGCTCCGGGCTGCAGGATCCTGATCGACCGATCGGTTCGTTTATCTTTCTCGGTCCGACTGGTGTCGGGAAGACCGAACTCGCCCGGGCGTTGGCGCACTTTCTCTTCGATGATGCTCGTGCCATGGTACGCATTGACATGGGTGAATACCAGGAAAAACATACCGTCTCTCGCCTGATCGGTGCTCCGCCCGGATATGTCGGGTACGAAGAAGGCGGTCAGTTGACAGAAGCCGTCCGCAGGCGACCCTACAGCGTCGTCCTGCTTGACGAGATCGAGAAGGCACACCCGGAGGTCTTCAACGTCCTGCTGCAGCTGCTGGATGAAGGCAGGCTCACCGACGGGCAGGGACGGACTGTGGACTTCCGACATACGGTTATCATCATGACCAGCAACCTGGGAACCGAACTCTGGAGTGGGGAGATGGCTGAGGCCGAAGCGACCGAAACGCGCGTGCGCGAACTGTTGGTACATCACTTCCGGCCGGAATTCCTAAACCGTGTCGATGAGATCGTCGTGTTCCATCATCTCACGCTAGAAGATCTAAACCAAATTGTGGACATCCAGCTCGAGCGGGTGCAGGCCCGGCTCGCGGAACAAGGTTACACCCTTAAGCTTGGCGAAAATGTCCGGTCCTTCCTAGCCGAACAAGGGTATGAACCCACCTATGGCGCACGTCCCCTCAAGCGCACGATCCAGCGCCTGCTACAGGATGCGCTCGCACTGCGCATCCTGGCGGGCGATTTCGTACCTGGTGATACCATCCTGGTGGAGCGAGATGGGGAGGGCTTGAAATTTACCCACGCCTAAGCCACCAACCCTGTAGATAGATTCGCTAACACCGGTTCGGGCGTAACTTATATGATGCATGTACAACAAAGCACAACGGATATGGATCGTAGTGGCACAGCGGCGCCGTGCCACTACGCATCAAGCAAGATTCCAACATCGCGGAGCGGTTATCAAGCAGTTAAATGGCAGGCAAGCCGGATTGTGACGGTCCAGATTTGATTCCGTTAGGCAACCGTAGGGGCGCACGGCCGTGCGCCCCTACAAGAATACCTACCATTCACGCTCTCCAAGGACCGATTGAGCCGCCCGGGATCAACCAATGATAGGCTCAGCAATCTGGGTCGTGATGTTGAATTCGGGGGGTTGATGAAAATGTTTTTTTACAGCGCATAGTTCAGCGCTGTGCACCAATGCTCCACGATACTTCTCGGGGAATTCTGACGGGGCCTCGATTACAAGATCGACCTGTGAGACCATGCCGGTAACCGGGTTGCTGTGCATGCGTTGTACGATCCGCACACCTTCGGCTGACAGCCCACGCTGGCGCAGGAAGCCCAGCACGTAGATCCCGGCACAAGTGCCAATCGAAGCCAGGAAGAGCGCAAACGGCGTTGGCGCGACGCCTTCACCCCCACCCATTGGCGGTTGATCCGTCTCAACAGTGTAGGGCCCAAAACTGGCGTCGACTCGCGCCCCACCGGGGAATGTTATTTCCATCTCCATTATTCATCTCCAATGTATGTATTCATCAGATTGTTTCGATGCGCGGCAGGAGGAGATGTTACATGCCAGACCCATATAAAAAACATGCCGGGCGGAAAAATTCCGCCCGGATGATGCTATTCAAGGTCTGTGCGCGCTAGAAACCGAACCAGTGCAGGGGTGCGTATAGGATGTCGGGATAGAAAGCATCCATGAACCAGAACGTGCCAATGCAGGCGAGCAGGATCACAAAACAACCGATCCCGGCCAGCCGCCAACCTGACAGCCACCGTTTCCGGTCTCCTTCGAGGGCAGCGGCCGGAGGAGGCGCTGCTGCTGGTGGGGCAACTGGTGTGGGCGGAGGCGCTGCCTGATCTGCCCGCGCCGGTTCAAGCGTCGCTGGCGAACCGACCGAGCTGGCGACGGTCGCCGCCGCCTCAGGAGCGAGTGCATCGAACATCAATGACACGGTCTCACCAAACGCGACCAAGTCGCCCGGGTTGAGGACGCGGGGCGCCATCAGGCGCTCTCCGTTGACAAACGTCCCATTCGTAGAACCCAAATCCTCCAGCACATAACCACCCGGCGTGCGGGTCAATCTTGCGTGCTGACGTGAAACCTCGGCATCCCCGACGACGACTTCATTCGTCACGTCGCGGCCGATGAGCGTTACTTCCTTGGTCAGATCAAACACGGTTCCCGGATTGGGCCCGCTGCGCACAATCATGCGGAAAGACGAGGATGTCATGAGGGCCTCCTTTGTGCTTGCGCGCAAGTGTACATTTTCGTCCAGACTGAGTCAACCGGTGGAAGCAGGATGGCGGCGGACCCGTAATCGCAGTCCCTCTACGCTGACTACCTCCACGCGCGTTCCCACCGCGAGGTGGTCCTGCCCTGCATCGATTTCTGCCGACCATAATTCGCCGGCCACATGGATCATGCCCACCGGCGCCAACTCTGATCGAACATCACCAATCCGGCCCACAAGCGCTTCCGATCCGACTTCAACCGGCCGTCGCTGGGCACGAATTGCAAAGGCGACGATCGTCATGAAAAAAGCTGCAGTCGCCACGCCTGTACCGACCACGAGCGGAACTGAGACACGCTGGAAGTCGGGGGTAGCGGGTGTGTTGAAAAGGACCAGCGCACCAACAATGAACGAAGCCACCCCGGCCACGGTCAATGCGCCGTGCGTAGGCGCCTTGATATCCAGGAAGAAGAGCACAAAGGCCGTGATTATGAACGCCAGCCCGAACCAGTTGACGGGCAGGATCCCTAAACCATAGGTGCCGAGCGCCAGGCACACAACACCGATGAACCCGGCCACCCAGCCACCTGGGCTTGAAATCTCGATCAAGATCGCCTGAACACCCACTGTGAGGAGCAGGAAGACAATATTGGGGTTCGTTAGTACATGCAGGAACTTCTCAATAAAGCGCTGGGGTACCTGTACGACTTCAGCACCGACGGTGTGCAAGATGCGTCCCTCACCAATCCGGACCTGGCGACCGTCGACACATTCTAGCAGATCGGGGACATTATCGGCGATGACATCGATCAGCCCGACGTTGAGAGCTTCCACGGCGGAAGCGGCTCGAGCTTCCTCGATCGTCGCCTCCGCCAGCGCCGTGGCTTCAGCCCCGCGCTCCGCAGTCAGGCTGCGGACGGTGGCCTTCAGGATCTCCTTCTCTTTCGTAGCGATCGTCTCACCGAGATCTTCACCCTGGCCACCAACGGGGCTGGCCGCACCGATCGCTGTCTCTGGCGCCATGGCAGCCACATGCCCGGCCAGTGTAATGATGGTACCGGCAGACCCTGCAATCGCCCCACGCGGTGAGACGTACACAATCACTGGCACCTCGCTGGCCCGTATAGCCTGGACGATGCGGTTCATCAGGTCAATGGAACCGCCGGGTGTGTCCAGCAGCAGGATAAGTGCTTCAGCGTCGCGGCGGCTGGCCTGAGTGATCCCGCGTTCGATATAACCCACCATGGCGGGTGTAAGCGGGCCCGCAGCATCAAGTTGCAGGACCTGGCGCTCGGATTGTGCCAAACCAGCAACAGGAGAGAGTAAGAATATGATGAAAAGCAGGCTCAACAGCCAGAAACAAGGAAAACGGGGATTGCACATTGTATTCGAATTATAGCTTCTTTCGAGCTTGCCGTGCTTGTTCGGCGATCTGTCTGGCATATAATGTGCAGGAAACGATACCAGGCCGCGCTTTCTATGGTGGAAAGCAATACAGGACGGGCAGGTCTGATTATGAGGCGCAAAGAACTATCTGAATTCGTGGACCAGGAAGGCCAGATCAGCCTCGAGGATCGCATCAAAGCTAGTTTACGCTTCGGGTTGGGCTGGTACGGCGATATGCAAGCGCTGGACACAACGATTGAGAAACTCTCGCATACGCTGGGTCCAGAGCACCTTGCGATCACGAATTTAACACTTGGCGATGGGTCTATCGTTTTGCCGATTGTGCTGCTCAGCCCGCAGGGAGTGCGGGTGATCGTCCCGTCAAGACTGAGCGGCGTCTACCGTGCGAAGGGTGAGGACTGGCTCAAGTATGGAGGCTCAGGAACACAGCGCTTCTCGCCGGCCAGGCCAAACCTCATTAAAAACGCCCTTGGCTTCGCCGAGATCCTGCAAAGCAAACTGCGCGAGCTTGGTTACGACATCCCGCACGTCGAGCCGGTGATAATCTTTACCAATCCCCGGACGCATATCGATTCGCACTCGTCTGTCACACGCATCGTCCAGGCAGACGCTATAGAACGCTTCGCCTCCAATCTTCTCCAGGATCATCCACTGATGGATCAGGATGACATCGAAGAAATGGTGGCTGCCCTCACCAAATCACCCGAACCAGAAATCAAACCAGAGATCGAGCAAGCCGCCCATGTCGAGCCACGCCCGGTCGGCCCGATCCATCTCCCCGAGGCATCCGACCTGGAGCTGGAAGGATCCTTCGCTGGCGATCGATCCGCCCTCACCCCCCGGAAACTACGTCAGCTAGGACTACGCCGGCTGCCTTTCTCACAACGCCAGACGATCGTCCTGGGCGTACTGCTCTTTTTCGAAATCCTCATCCTTTCGATCACAGCCATCATCGTCATCGCCAACACGTTCTACGGTTGATACTCGCTCCATAGAAGGAATACTTTTGACCCCTCTGCTTTCCATCATCATTCCTGCCCATAACGAGGAGTCTCGCCTTCCACATAGTCTGGAAACGATCTGGTCGTACCTGCGCGCACAAAACTACGCCTCCGAGATCGTCGTCGTCGAGAACGGCAGCCGCGATCGCACCTGCGAGATCGCCCACGAATTTGCTGCTCAACATGCCGAAGTCAAGGTGCTGCAGGAGAGCGCAGCTGGAAAGGGCCTGGCAGTAAACCGGGGGATGCTCGCCGCGACAGGCGAGTACCGCTTTATCTGCGATGCTGATCTATCGATGCCGATCGAGGAGATCGGGAGATTCCTTCCACCCCACTCTCCCGACTACGACATCGCCATCGCTTCACGTGAAGTGCCCGGCGCAGAGCGCTTCGGCGAACCATCCTACCGCCACCTGATCGGGCGGGTCTTCAACTTCATCGTGCGCATGGTCACACTGCCCGGGATTCGCGATACCCAGTGCGGTTTCAAGTGCTTCCGGGCCGCGGTCGTGGAAGATGTTTTCCCGGCCCAGACTATTCAAGGTTGGACATTTGATGTCGAGCTGCTCTTCATCGCCATTCAGCGCGGCTACACAGTGCTGGAAATCCCGATTCCCTGGTATTACGATGCCGGCAGCCGCGTGCGCATCCTTCGAGATTCCGTCATCATGTTCCTGGATCTCTTCCGAATTCGCTGGAACAGCTTCCGGGGCCGCTATGCCTCCCCGTCATAACACGCGCACGACCCCAACCCTTGAGTTTGAAAATGGTTTACGTCAATCCGGCCTGGAGCGGGTAGCCGGGCTGGATGAGGCAGGACGAGGAGCCTGGGCGGGACCAGTCGTCGCAGCTGCAGTCATCCTGCCGCTTGAACAACTGGATCTGCTCCAGGCGCTCGATGGGGTATGCGATTCCAAACAGCTATCCGCGCAGAAGCGCGCAAAATATGCGCTGCGCATACGA
>DAOUEJ010000103.1:0-10707 GCA_034430615.1 Anaerolineales bacterium
TCTCTCACCCTGCGCGATCCAAACGAGAACCCTGATTTCGAAGGCGATCGCTTGATCAATGTTAAAATCGTGCAGGTCGATAGCAGCCAGCTTCCCACGCCGACCGCAGAGCCAGAAGCCATCGTCCCCGTGCCGGAGGATGGACGTCCTCTGGCCGCGCTCCCACCAGCAGAGCGGGAAGGTCTTTACACCGGGCTTCCCGAGTTTGTCATAGACCTGGATAAGACCTACACGGCCAATATCGATACCAGCAAGGGTCGTATCCAGGTTAAACTCGAGCCGCTCTCCGCACCCCAATCAGTCAACAACTTTGTTGTCCTGGCCCGGCTCGGGTACTGGGACGGCTTCCCTATCAACAACGTGCAGGAAGGGGCCTTCATCCTAACCGGGTCACCAGCCGGGCGTCCGGAAAGCGATATCGGTTACCTGCTCCCGTCAGAAAATGGCAGCCCGGCTACGGCGGGTGCTCTCGGCTATTGGTTCCGCCAGGATCTGCTTGCTTCGAGCGGGAGCCAGATCTTCATCGTCCTCGACAACTTGGAGGGGATGGAGGAGTTCTTCACCATCTTTGGGTATGTAACGAGCGGCCTTGAGAACGCACCGGCTCTGACGGTGGAGGACAAGATCACCCGCATCACGATTGTGGAAAACTAGGCGAACTGGGACATCCAACGTACTGATATGACGGAATTTGAAGCTGTAATCGGCCTCGAGACCCATATCCAACTTAACACCCGCTCCAAGATTTTCTGCGGGTGCAAGGCTGATTCCTGGGGAGATCCACCGAACACGAACATCTGCCCAGTGTGTACCGGGCTGCCGGGCGTGCTGCCGGTGCTTAACCAGGCAGTGGTTGAAAAAGCGATCCTGCTCGCTGCGGCCATGCAAGCGGATTCGATCCAGGAGCGATCCTTCTTCGCCCGCAAGAATTACTTCTACCCGGATCTTCCGAAAGGCTACCAAATAAGCCAGTACGATGAGCCACTGGCGCGGGGTGGATGGATCGAGTTTCCGCTTGAGGGCGATAGCTCACGCCGGGTGACGATCACTAAGCTCCATATTGAGGAGGATGCCGGTAAAACCGTCCATGAGCGCGATCGCAGGTTGATTGATTTCAACCGCTGCGGTGTCCCGTTGGTGGAGATGGTCACCGGTCCCGATCTACGCTCTGCGGATGAAGCCGCCCAGTACCTGATCCGCCTCCGCCAACTGCTACGCTGGCTGGGGATATCTGAGGCCGATATGGAGCGGGGGCAGCTGCGCGTGGATGGGAATGTCTCGATCCGACCCAAGGGCAGCAATGTTCTGAACCCGAAAACCGAGATCAAGAACGTAAACTCGATCGAGAACCTGCGCGATGCGATCGAGGCAGAAATCAAACGCCAGATCCGCGAGGTAACCGCAGGACGCACGATCGAAGCCTGGACGCTGGACTGGGACGAGGAAACAGCAACCTTACGGAAGATGCGGTCAAAGGAGACGGAGGCAGATTACCGTTATTTTCGCGAACCCGACCTGCTGCCACTCCGCGTCGAGCCTGCCTGGAAAGACCGGATCCTGGCCGGTCTACCCGAACTCCCACTCGCTCGCCGCAGGCGCTTTGTCGATCAATATGGCTTACCGCTCTACGACGCGGAAATCCTGACCGAGGAGCGCTCGCTGGCGGATTATTTCGAGCAGGCGCAATCAGCGTATCCCGGAGAGGCGAAAGACATCAGCAACTGGCTGATGAATGACGTCCTGCGCCTGATCCGTTCACTCGGTGTCAACGCCGGGGAGCTCAAGCTGACACCCGGTCACCTGGCTGAAATCGTCATCCTGATCGGTGAGAAAACAATCAATGCCACGACCGGCAAGGATCTACTCGAACGTGTCCAGGAGAGCGGCGAATCGCCCGCAGCGATTGTCGAACGCGAGAACCTGGCCCAAGTGTCAGATGAGGGTGAACTGCAGCGCATCGCCCAGGCCGTGCTGGCTGAAAATCCTGATCAGGTTGCGACCTACCGTTCTGGCAAGGAGACAGTCCTGGGGTGGTTTGTCGGACAAGTGATGCGAAAGACCCAGGGCAAAGCCAACCCCCAGCTTGTACGTGAGGTGCTTGAGTCGTTACTGAGGGAGTAGCCGACACATCTCAATCTATGCATGTATCGCTGTTATCGGCAACGAGCAGCTTGCGCAGGACGTTTGAGATGATGGCAAGCGAGCCTTTTACCATCCGCCCCGCCGTGATCTTCGAACAGTCACTCCTGTCCTCGATGATTCGGACCGGTCGACTCAACCCGTTTGGCCTTAATTGGGGACGATTCCTGGTTGCCGAATCGGATTCCGGGAAGATTCTGGGGTGTATTCAGCGCAAAGATCACGGGGGCGATGTACGTGAACTGGCCTCGCTCTATGTCTTGCCAGCATGGCGGGGGAATGGGATCGCGAGCCAACTGGTCCGAGAGTTGATGCGGAGAACCTCGGTCCCACTCTGGTTGACGTGCCGCAGCCGTTTGACCGGTTTCTATGCTAGGTTTGGATTTGCTATCGTAGAGGAAACGCGCGAGATGCCGACCTACTTCCGTTTCGCCTGGCGGCTGTTCCAGATCCTACGAGTGTTCCTGCCGGGAAGCGATGGATTGGCGGTAATGCGCTGCTTTGAATTAGTCGAGCCAACCGAATAGTCAGCAAATAGCAAAAAGGCGGAGAACAACTCCGCCTTCAGCTGTGAAGCCCTCGCTTCGTCAGTCGAGAGTTTTCATACTTTGAGCAAGAGCGCCTTAGAACCTTCCAACGACCAGGAACATCGATACCAGTGATAGGAACACCGCAACGAAGAAGCCGATGGCGGCGGACTGGTGGTGCTTGGTATTCCTGAAATTGACCATCTCTAGGTAATTGTTGAATTCCTGGATCGTCTCTTTATTTACCTCAACCATCGTTTCGTCGACCGGCTCTTGCCCTTCACGTGTCCTGAAGTGAAAGGTCCGGAGCGGTTCCTGTGAGAGGCGCCATTGCATGTACGCTAGGTAGGCGAAGATTGCAGCAAGGATGAACCAGATCGGGAAAATCACATTCATGTTAACGACCTCCTGACAGCATCAAGCGAGTTGTAGATAAGTCCATCCGATCCAAGATAGTACAGAATTGCCCGGAGTGCAATTGGACCGATCATCCTATCCGCCCGAAAAACCCGGGTTGTTGATGTTGAATATTGCGCTTTATAGTTCACAGCATCGATGTAGGTGTCGCTGTAGAAGTCGGCGGGGGAGTTGGCCTGCCGGCCGGACTCCAGACGGGTTTAGGAATAGGAATAGAATCCACGACCACTCTTGCGCCCGAGGTAGCCTGCATCGACCATCTTTCGCAGCAAAGGGCAGGGCCGGTACTTGTCATCACCCAGATCCCGGTGCAGGACCTGCATGACGAACAGGACGACGTCGAGCCCGATCAGGTCTGCGAGCGCCAGAGGCCCCATAGGGTGGTTCATTCCGAGCCGCATCACGGTATCGATTGCCTCTTCAGAACCAATGCCTTCCTGCAGCGCGTAGATCGCCTCATTGATCATCGGGCAGAGTATCCGGTTTGAGATAAAGCCCGGCGAATCCATCGCCTGCACGGGTTCTTTGCCAAGCTTGCGGCCCACCGCCACCGCGATCTCGGTCGTCTCGTCTGAGGTTGCCAGGCCACGCACGACCTCCAGGAGCTTCATCAGCGGGACGGGGTTGAAGAAATGCATCCCGATCACCTTGTCAGCCCGGCGGGTTGCGGCTCCAATCTTGGTCAGCGAGATTGAGGACGTATTCGATGCCAGGACCACATGCGCTGGCGCCAACTCGTCGAGATCGGCGAAGAGTTTCAATTTCAAATCCGGGTTTTCGGTGGCAGCCTCGATGATCAGGTCCGCTTGGCGTGCCGGCTCAAGGTTGAGGCCGGTCGCGATCGAGAGTGCGGCCTGCTGCTGCTCTTCGGTGATCGCACCTTTCGCGGCGAACTTCTCCACAGAGGCAGTGATGGATTTCATCCCCCGGTCAATCATTTCCTGGGATATATCCATCATACTGACCTGGTACCCGGCCACGGCAGCTGTCTGGGCGATCCCGCTGCCCATCGTGCCGCTCCCGACGACGAAAATCCTGTGGACATCCATGGCTTCCTCCGTCTATGTGGTGGTTATTATTGGTGGTTTAGATTACCGGCCGCGCAGCATCCGGATGCTCAGTGCACTGCGGGTCACTCGAGTTCAATGGCCATGCCAACGGCTTCGCCGCCTCCCAGGCACAGCGAGGCGATGCCTCGTTTGAGCTGACGCGCCTGCAACGCGTAGAGCAAAGTGGTCAGCACGCGCGCCCCGGAAGCTCCGATCGGATGGCCGAGGGCGATGGCGCCGCCGTTGACGTTGACTTTTTCCCAATCCCACCCCGCTTCGGCAAGCGCGTAACCGTTAGCGAGCACCTGGGCTGCAAAGGCTTCATTCAGTTCAATAAGATCCAGGTCCTCTAATGACCAGCCAACCCGCTCCAGGAGCCGGGGGATTGCACGCGCTGGGGCGATGAACAATTCTTTAGGATCGACGGCTGCCTGAGCATATCCGACCACGCGGGCCAGCGGTTTTACCCTAAGCTGTTCAGCTTTTTCCCGGCTGGCGATTACGACCGCAGATGCCCCATCGTTCAGCCCGGGCGCATTGCCGGCAGTCACTTTGCCATCTTTCTTAAAGGCTGGAGGCAGCGTAGCAAGCTTCTCAAGTGAGGTCTCCCTGCGCGGGGTTTCATCCTCCTCGACCCAGACCACTGCGCCTTTTCGCCCAGGGACTTCGACCGGGACGATCTCGGCCTTGAATGCACCGGAATCGATGGCCTGGATCGCTTTCTGATGGCTCTCATAGGCCAACTCGTCCATCGCCGTGCGCGAGACCTCGTACTCATCCGCGATCCATTCAGCGGCCATGCCCATTGCCCAATCTTCGAACGGATCCCATAGGCCATCGAGCACCAAAGCATCGAGCAGCTGGGTGTGCCCGTAGCGGAGCTCGCCGCTCCGGCCTCGCAGGAGGTAAGGCGCATTGCTCATGCTCTCCATCCCACCGGCGATGATCAGGTCGGCGTCGCCGGCTTTGATCGCCTGACAGGCGAACATGCCGGCTTTCAAACCCGATCCACACACCTTGTTGATCGTCGAGGCGCCCACGGTCGCCGGTAGGCCGGCAAAAATCGCCGCCTGGCGAGCGGGTGCCTGACCCAGGCCGGCTGAGACGACATTGCCCATGAGGACTTCATCAATCTGGGAAAGATCTTCGATCCCGGCACGTTCCGCGGCTGCCTTCACAACGGCTGCGCCCAGGCGGGTAGCGCTCAGCGGGCTGAGTGCGCCCTGGAATCGGCCCATCGGTGTTCTCACAGCGGCAAGGATTACTGGATCTCGGGCGTCAGTGTGGTCGGTCATGGGTATCCTCTTTCTGGCAGATGATTGAGCATGATGTGCGCGGGGTGTATCAAGGACTCGGGGTTGTTTCCTCCCAGCCTGTGCGCAGGAGGGCATACGTTTCCGTAAGTGCTTCTGGTATTACCCGGGTGTGTGCTGTTGTGGCCATGAAGTTTGTATCTCCCGACCAGCGGGGTAGGACGTGGATGTGGACGTGCTCTTTTACGCCTGCTCCAGCAGCTTCGCCGATGTTCGCCCCAAGGTTGAACCCGTCCGGTTGGTACGTCTTACGCAGGACTGACATAGCGGTACTCGTCAGCGCGATCATTTCATTCAGGACGGGAGCGACAAGCGATTCCAGTGTGTCCTGGTGCTCAAAGGGGACGATCATCATATGACCGTTCGTGTAGGGGTAGCGGTTCAGCACGACGAATGCGTGCTGGCCACGGTGTAGGATCAGGTTCGCCGGACCATCTTCTTGCTGTAATAAATCACAAAAAAGACAGCGGTCAGGCTGTGTGCCTTGTTTGATATAGGTCATCCGCCAGGGAGCCCAGAGATATTTCATGCTTTGATAGCCCGATTGTAGCAGAGATCACGCACGTAGAGAAATGTGGCTGGCATAGATTGTGCATCAATCGCTACAATGGTTCCTTATGGATGAATCCAAACTGCGTGCCTCGCTACCGATCGCGGGTCTTGGTTCACCCCTGCATGTCTTCACCAGTACGGGGTCGACCAACGATGTCTGCGTGGAGCTTGCCCGGGATGGCGCCCCCCACGGCACACTGGTCGTGGCGGACGAGCAGCGAGCTGGGCGCGGTCGTGGTGAGCGAAGGTGGATCACCCGGCCAGGCAGTGCGCTGGCTATGAGCGTCCTGCTCCGGCCAGTGACGCGGGGAATGCTGCTGCCTGGTTATTACACATTACTGGGATCCCTGGCGATAGTGAAGGCATTGGATCAGCTTGGTTCGCAGGCCTGGATCAAATGGCCCAATGATGTGGTCGTTGAATCGGGCAAGCTGGCCGGTTTGCTGGCCGAAGCGAGTTGGTCCGGGGACGCTCTGGATTTCGTGGTGCTTGGGATCGGAGTTAATGTCACCCGTGGGTCAATCCCGCCTGCTGGAGAGATCGATTTCCCGGCAGCATGTGTCGAAGCAGCACTGGGAAAGAATGTTGAACGCGAGGCGCTTGCGGTATCGATTCTGCGTCAGCTGGCTGAGGGCCTGGATCAGACTGATCCACACAGCGTGCTGGTGAGTCTGGAAGAGCACCTCGCCTACCGGGAGCAGGAGCTTGAGATCGAAACCGACGGCCGGAGCTTCCTGGGTAAGATTGACGGTCTCCAGGAAAACGGTGCACTGCAGATTGTTCTTCCGGGGGGTGAGGTTGAGCAGCTGGGTATCACGGCCCATATCCGGCCCGTTGACTTAAGGCTTGTTTAGGATAGACTCTGCCCATGTCGGCAAGCGGCTCGCTCGCTGCTGACATGCCCGGCGCATGCCAGCCTAGTGGTGATGGTGTGCAGGGAGGTGATCAGTGTTTGATAATTTGCGAAGACTATCTGACGGGGAAGAACCCTACTACGAAGAAGAGCAGGAGATGCCCTTTGAAGTGGAGGAGCCGAGGCCACCGCGCCGGAATTTCCTGGGCATGACGCCTGGTCAACGTTTGATACTCTCGTTTTTGCTGCTCGGCACAGTCATCGTAATGGGTTTGATGTGCCTGATGGTGACCGAGAAGGTGTTCATTTTCTAAACCGAAGGGAAGAATCTTGAAGTTAGTAAAGGGGCACGGCACCGTCGTGCCCCTTCGCTTTATTCGCCTCGGATCCTTGCTGTATGGGATGATCAGGGTATTCGTGTAGGGGCACGAAATTTCGTGCCCCTACGATGCGGGTAGCAGGGTAATAACCCTATGGGACCAGTGTCAAGTGGGATTCGGCTGCAGCCTCCACCTGGCCCCTTGTCCAGAGCATAGCGTGGTACTCGATATTTCTCCAGGGATCGATCATATCGTCGTAGTGCCGGTTGTATGGGTGCCCCGACTGACCGGTTGTGTGCATGGCCAGGGATTGTTCAAAGTACTCGAAATCGATGATATGCCGTATCGAAGGCACGGTCGTGACAGCATAAGGCTCATTCAGGCTGTAGCCGGTGTTGTTCACGGTGGCGATCGCCCCATCCACGGGAACCGGGCCGCGATTAAAGATGGCTTCGATCAGGCCGATCCCACTTTGCCCGAGGCTTTGGTTCTCAAACGTAGCGGTGTGCAACTCACCCCACTGCCAGGTGGCCATATCCCCGCCAAGTTTCTCATCCAGCTCATCGATGGTATCCTGCAGCGCAAGCAGCACGGTTTGCTCCATGCTTTCCACTTCGGGCGTGTCGATGTTGTCAAACCAATGCGAATTGGGCTGTGCGAACAGCTTCAGAAGAGCAACTTGCAGTGAACCCCCGGCTCGGCTGAGCAACTCGTCACCGGTTTCGTCCTTGAACACCCGGACGACAAGATGGCCGCGTAGAGATTCAAAGAGCGCCGCAGCCGGGCTTTCACGATCGGCCACGCCGTCCCAATTTCGGAGCAGGTCCAGTGCCTCAGCTTGCTGAGATTCGCTTGGCGCCACTGCCAGGATATAGGGCAGGATATCCTGAGCATAGATGGGTGAGGAATCCCCCTGGATGCGTTTCATGTCGTCGATGCCCAGTTTGTCCTCTGCCTCGATCAACTCAACGATCCGCCGGACCCGGAACCCTGGAGACCAATCAGCGGAGAGGAAGAAGGGGTAGCTGGCATCAACTACGGCGTTGTTTGCCGTGGCTATATACCCTTTTTCCGGGTTGAAGGAGTTTGGCAAATCATCGAATTCGATATAGCCAATCCACTCGTGAGTCCCACTCCAGCCAGGTGCGGGCAGTGTCCCATTGCCGGCAGCACGGATCGGGATCCTTCCCGGCGCCTGGTAGCCAATATTGCCATCAACGTCGGCATAGACGAAATTCTGGCTCGGGGCGTCCCAGAATCGCAGCGCGTCCCTGAATTCCTCCCAGTTGCTGGCCCGGTCGAGCGATAACACGCTCTGGACGATGGTGCCTGGTTCTAACGCAGTCCACGAAAGCGCCAGCGGCTGCCATCCAAAGGACCAATTCTCCTCGATACCGTCAAGCACATCATTGATAATTGGGCCATGACGGGTGACGCGTGCGCGCATGATCTCCGGCTCTTCCTGCCCGGCGACGAAGATCTTTTCCTCGATGATCTGCACGTCTTCCCAGCGACCGCGGAATTCAACCTGATTGGGATTGTCCGGGTTGACCTTTTCGACGAATAAATCTTGCACGTCGGGGCCAAGGTTGGTAACACCCCAGGCGATGTGATCGTTGTGGCCAATGATGACGCCCGGGACGCCGGCGAAGGTTGCCCCGACGATGTTGTAGGGACACTCCGGCCCGACGGGTTCGCAGTGCAGGCCGGCCTCATACCAGATTGATGGCATCTGAATCCCGAGATGCGGGTCGTTCGCCAGGATCGGCTTGCCGCTCTCAGTCCGGGAGCCACTGATCACCCAGTTGTTGCTGCCCAGCCCTTCTCCGTAGCCGAACGCGCGCATATTAAACGCTGCTTCAGGCACACTCCCCAGTGTGGCTTCATTCAATGCCTGCGAGACGATGACAGGGTAATCCGATGGGTAAGGCGGCATGAGTTCAGACAGCGCCGTGGTCCCTAAGACGGCGAGGATATTGGCGCGGGTCAGCTCTGCTGTGCGGTTTCCCCCCAAATCCCAGGCCATGACCTTGGCCCAGCTCAAGCTGTTGACTGGCGTCCAAGGCTCAGGGTCAAAGCTCACGCCGGTGAGGCCCAGCATCGTGAACTCAAGGCCGAGCTTGCCGCGCTGGGTATTGATGTAGTAATTCACCCCATCCGCGTACGCTTGCAGGGCAGCCAACTCGGGCCCGCTCAGCTTTTCAGCTTCCTCCTGCGCAGTGCGGTTCCAGCCCACCGTGCGGATAAAGCGATCCTGGTCAAGGGCTCCTGGTCCGAGGATTTCGGAAAGACGTCCTGCGCCGATCCGGCGCCAGAATTCCATCTGCCAGAAACGATCCTGGGCGTGGATAAAGCCCTGCACGACGAACAGGTCATATTCATTGCTGGCGTAGATGTGGGGCACGCCGTACCCATCACGAAAGACCTCGACCGTGTCCTTTAAAAATGGGATCTGAAGGCTGCCGTCAGTCTGGGGGAACGAGCGGCGGACGACGACCAGGCCTACGACGCCGATGATAATGATGAGAGCCAATAGGATTGAGAAGGAGATCAAGAGGGTGCGCGCGCGACGATGGGTCACAGGGTCCTCCTTATGCGGTTGAGTTTATTCATAGCACCATTGCTTTGTAGGGTCAATTCATTCAAGCCTAACCGGCTGACCTGAGTAACGTGCTCACTAACCCTGGCAAAATGTATAATAATTTCCAACGAAGACAGCAATGCTTAGATTTTCCAGTTCCAACGTTTACTGCATATCGAAGTTATTGCCCGGCCAGGGAGGGTGTTCGTTGAGTGTACGCTTGGGTTGCAACCAATCCAACATGCAGAACAGGAGTTCAGCAGGATGAAATCGCGCCCGGCGATCATCCTTGTGCTGGTCTCAGTGTGTTTCTGCATTGGGATGGCAACCGTATTGCTTGGAGAGGAGGGGACAGCCTCGCCGCTGACCCGGATCCTCGATATATTCCCGAACGGTGGTCCCCGCTGGTGGTCGCCCGACCGTGAGGCACAAACAACGATCCTGCTGCTCGGGTTAGACCGGTTTGATCGGCCTGATCCCGAGCTCCGGGCAATCTGGCTCCTATCGATCCAGCCGCCGGAGACGCCCGTGATTCTGACCGGAGTGCCTACCAACCTTGATCTGGTGGAAGGCGCAAACGTCACGCTTGAGTCCTTCTTCGCCTGGAGTGCGGAAGGCGGCGTGACCCCGCCATTCCTGGAGGCACTCGAACGGGCATTGCGGGTGCAGATCGATGTCGTTTCTGTGATGGATGAGTACGCGTTTGCGGCTTTGGTGGACTACGTCGGTGGCTTGCCGCTTGGGGGCGATCTCGGCCTGCCGGTTGAGGAGCAGATCCTGAGTGGAAATCAAGTCCTGGCTCTGCATACGGTCTTCGACGGCGACCCGGTCGGCCTGGTCAACCTTCAAGCAAATGTGCTCGAAGGGCTGCTGCCGCAGGCAGCTCGACTGTCAGCCAATCCCGACCTCACGCCCCTGCTGGCGCTGATGCCCGAGCATGCGAGCATCACCATCCA
>DAOUEJ010000104.1:0-11118 GCA_034430615.1 Anaerolineales bacterium
AAGGTCGCCGTCATCTACGTGATTGACCGCAACACCGCGGAAGGCGTCGAGCCATTCCTGCAGTTGGTGGATGAAACGAAATTCCCCATCATCGGTGTCATGTTCTACTTCCACACGCCTTACTACGGGCGCGACGAGCTATTCCTAACCACCGAGGAGCGTGCGCCGATCGTTAACCGGCTCCTCGACTGCATCCGGGCCGGGCTGCCAATCCTCAACTCACGGGCCGGCTTGCAGGCGCTCAAGTCTGGCGACTGGCCAAGGCGGCCGCCAATAGCGCGCGTTGTGGACGTTGACGGCGAGTCGGTGTGCTGTCGTGCCTCCGACGATGTATGCACGGACTGCGGCTATGCGGCATGCATCGAGCTCGTTGAGTTTCAACGTTTGCGTCTGAGCGCGCTGCTCGGCATGACGAGGTACTGGTGAACGGCCCATGCTATCAACTATCACGTCTGATCACGCGCTCCATTCGCCGTTACCTTGTGGGGCCCGAACAACGCTGGGCTTTCGAGCGGCCCTCACAGGACTGGAGTCCGCCGCCCATTGAGAGCACTTCGCTGTATCTGCACGTTCCGTTCTGTCGGCACTCTTGTCCCTATTGCCCCTACACCAAAGTCCCTTATCGCGAGTCACTCGTGGAACCCTTCACCCTGGCAGCCATCGCCGAGGTGGATTGGTGGGCCGATGCAGTTGGGCCGGCCGAGATAACGAGTGTCTACATCGGCGGAGGCACACCGACGCTGGCGCTGGATAGCGTTGCCCGTGTGCTGATGCGTGTGCGTGAGCAGTTTCGCCTGACAGGCGACATCTGCATCGAGACCAACCCCGCGGATGTGGACGATGAGACCGTGCGGCGGCTACATGATATGGGTGTTGAGCTCGTATCACTTGGCGTGGAATCATTCCAACCCGAGAACCTCGCCTTTCTCGGACGCGACTACAAGCCCCTCGTCGCTGAGCGTGCCCTAGCGTTGCTTGCGGGGAGTAACTTTGCCTCGGTCAATGCGGATATCATGTTTGCCCTACCGCGCCAGACTGCCGCCGACGTGACTGCCGATTTAGTCCGAGCCGCTCAGCTCGGCGCGAACCAGCTCACAACCTACCCACTCTTCACTTTTCCATACACCACGGTCGGTAAATACCTGCGCCTGACGGCGGTGCGGATGCCAAATCTGCACATGCGCCAAGCGCACTACCGGTCCATTAGCAGGTGGTGCGCTGAACACGGCTTTGAGCGCGTTTCGGTGTGGGGCTTCAAGCGCGGCGCCGTCCCGCGATATTCCTCGGTCACCAGGGACGGCTACATAGGGGTCGGCCCCGGCGCTGGATCCCATCTATCCGACGGGTTCGTTCTTAACACATTCGATCTCAACAGTTGGATCCACGCAACGTGCAACGGGCGCACGGCGATCGCCCTGCGCATGCCGTTCGCTGGTGAGATGTCTGGCTGGTGGTGGCTGTACTGGCGCTTTTACGACACGCACATTCCACTGGACGACCTCGATGTGGCTCTTGGAAATGACGCCACCAGGGCCCGCCAATGGCTGAGAGTCGTGGAACAGGCTGGGTTCGCGGTTCACAATGGCGGGCATCTCGAACTCACTGAGTCAGGCGCGTTCTGGCTTCATCTTGTGCAGAACTATTTCGCATTGAATTATGTGAACACGCTATGGACCCAGGCACGTCGAGAGCCATGGCCGCAGGTAGTGGCGATCTGAACCAACGCGCGGGCTGACTCCACGTTGCAGCCGACTCGCGTTCACTTCGCTCCACGCGAAAGGCTGAACGCGACCGTTAGCCTGCCATCTACCACCAAAGGTGTCGAATAGCATGAAAACCACTGCTGCAAGAGAGACGACCAAGACAAATGGAGCTTTCCTCCTTCTGCACCTCTGAGTGCACATAACCTTGTGCTCCTCGTACACGATGAAGCATGTATACGAGGAGCCAGCCTTCTCATTCCAATCTGCTATCCTATAAGAACATCAAGATGAACGAGAGGCGATCGGGGACCCTGCTAAAAACGTGCAGGGCGGACGGTCCCGTATTGCTCCAACGCAATCCTTAATCCGTTTAATTCGAGTTTTCAGCTGTCCTTGAGAGCCCAGGTGACTTTTGGTGGTGGACATTCGCGCCCAGAGATTTAGCAGCTTGGGAATGAAGCATGCCTGATTGTAATGGAGATGATGCTCCGGATTACCTTCGTTATCGGAAACATGTTCATGGAGTTCTGGCATGAGTATGCCCGGGATCAATGTAGCCGTTTCGTCTTTCAACCTCATCTCCATCAAACACCCCAAGATTTACTAGGATTAAATAGCCATTCAGTTTGGCACTATTATAATCACTTAAAGTGACTATAATAGTCACATGGATAATGTTAAGAATGAAGGCGAAAGCCTGGATTTGCAGGTGTTGCGCTCGCTTGGGGAAATCCTGGCCGCTGAAGGACAAAAGATTGCCATCGTTGCTGTAGGGGGAACAGCGTTGATATTGCAGGGCTTTGTCCTACGAGCTACTCAAGATATCGATATCATTGCCCTAGGAAGAAACCCGGACGAAGAAGGACCCGGTGAAATTGGGCCGGCTGAACCAATACCCGAAGTGCTCACTCGGGGGATCGCGCGAATTGCCAGAGACTACGGACTGCCTGAGGATTGGATGAATACAGTAGTGAGTATGCAATGGGAGACAGGATTGCCTCCTGGATTTGAGAGAAGAGTTCATTGGGATCGCTATGGCGGTCTTTGGTTTGGAGTTGCCGATCGATATGACCTTCTCTTCTTGAAACTGTTCGCCGCTGCAGATAGAGGGGGACCGGAAAGTGTACATTTCCAAGACTTACTAGCGCTAAATCCAACTGATAAAGAACTTGAAGATGCGGGTGAGTGGGTTCGATCGCAGGATACATCTCCGGAGTTCAAAAATATTGTGGAACAGGTTATTGATCATGTCAGAAAAAACCGTTAGCACTGATCAACTAAAGAGATTTGTTGAAGCGATCCTTCAAACAGTCTGGATCCAATGGAAATCCCTTGGGACTCATATAGATGCCAGGAATTTTGCAGAATCAATCGTCGATCCGGATTCATTACTTCTGGTTTCTCTAAGTCTTCGACATATGGAGGGAAGACTTTGGGAGGTATTAGGTTCTTGGGCTATGAATGGATCCGGTATGTTTAGCATTCAGCGGATAAAGAATCTAAGGGAAGAATTTCCGATAGATACTGGAACCCGTCTGGCAGAGTTTGCGTATCGAGCAGTAAACGAGGGAAAGGATCATCGCTGGAAGACACTAATGGGAAGCGATGGAGGACCAGTTACTCGATCCCACGTTCTTTGGGAGACATATCCTGCCACCTGGCACCCGACCGCATTAATGCTTCGACTACGGTTAGGTTTCGGGATGGGAATTGTATCGGACCTGCTGAGTTACCTAATATCGATGCGCGGGGACTGGAGCAATGCGGCATCAATCTCCCGAGCGCTAGATTTCTCGCCTTATTCGGTGAGGAGAACTGCCGATGACATGGCATCAGCAGGCATTTTGGAATCAACGGGCGGAAAACCCGTTCGATACAGAATTAGCTATTCAGGGTGGGGACAGATATTAGAAATTCAACCGAACGAAATAGCAGGCTGGCGATATTGGAACGAACTGTACGCTTTTGCCGCTGATTTTATTGCTAAGAACAATAGTGTCGAATGGAATGAAGCCTCACCATATCTCCTGAGCAGCAAACAGCGTGATTTAGTTGAAGATCATAAAGACGCGTTCAAAATCAACAAGATAAGCTATCCAGACCCTGGGAAGTATCCGGGAAAGGAATACACCTCAGCATTCAATGCCTTTGTTAGGGAGTTATCTGAGTGGGTATTGGAGGCGGTCTAGGTGGACCCTTGATGGAGATTAAAAAAACATGAATAAGATCCGATGAACGAGTACCCATATAAGGGTTGCCGCTATGATGGTCATGATCATCATGGTCGTCATCGTTGAAGTCGTTACATTAACTGTCCAGGGGATTCCCCAATAAACCTAATCAGAAACTAGCGAGTTATTACTACAGGAGAGTGATTGGATTCAGAAATTTCAATAAACATCCAATCTATCGGCAATATCCTGGATTTTCGGAAATGCTTTAATCCGATTAGAACCGTAATCAGAATCGCAATCTATACACCTAGTTGTAATCATCACAAATGATTCTTCTCTAACCACCAGGCCTTCTCATTCCATTATCGGAATCAGTGGCTACAGAACAGTAATTATTCAAGACAATTAATGGGAGTGTAGCTGTCTCAGATATCCCGGACATTACACGCATTGGCATGAACGCATAGATATGCTATATTGAAAGTGCTTTCACGATTTCGATTTTGTGAATGATGTGCTCAATGAAGAAAAACCCAACCATCTATGATGTTGCAGAATACTCCGGGACCAGCATTTCAACCGTCTCCCGAGTCTTAAATTCACCGGATAAAGTTCGTGCTGAGACGCGGCAGAAGATCGTTGACGCGATCGATGCTCTTGGGTTCATTCCTAAGGCCGAGGCTCGTGCGCGTGCCATGCGCAAGAATGGGCGCATTGGCGTAATTACCCCCTTTTTTACGGCACCTTCATTCGTCCAACGTTTACGGGGTATCGCTGGAGAATTATCCAAGAAGAATAGCGAATTGGTCATCTACACGGTTGACTCGGTAGATCGATTACAAAGTTACATTACATCCTTACCACTCACAGGCAACCTGGATGGGTTGGTAATCATGTCCCTGCCAGTTGACGATGTCTATGTGGACTACTTAATTAAGCACGATGTCCCGACTGTACTGATCGAATTTCCGAATAGGAAATTAAACAGTGTCGAAATTGATGATGTGGCTGGCGGGCGGATGGTAGCCGAGTACCTTGTCGCTAAGGGTCACCGCCGGATCGCATTTTTAGGTGATACCGATTTACCTGAATACGCTATACATCCTGTCAGCTTGCGGTTGGTAGGTTTCAGGAAAGGTTTGCAGGAGGCGGGTATTGTCCTTGAAGATAAATTCGTCCGTTTAGCGCCTTATACAATTGAACAGACCCGTCAGGCAGCGAATGAACTTCTAAAAACATCGGACCCGCCGACTGCTGTCTTTGCCGCAACCGATTTTCAGGCGCTAAGTATGATCCAGGTTGCACACCGGCTCGGGGTTAGAATTCCAGATGAGCTAGCGGTTGTCGGTTTCGATGATCTCGATATGGCGGAGTTTGCAGATCTCACAACTGTTCGTCAACACCTGGATGAATCCGGTCGTCTCGCGATTGAAATTTTACTTGCGCATATCGAAGATGATTCGCGGCCAGTTCAGCATATTAAACTTCCACTGACCATTATCGAACGCTTAACAGCTTAGAAGCTGCACTCTTGCGACTTGACACTGAATTCGAACACCCCGATCTTCTTACCATCTAACTAAACATCGAGGTAATCGTTGACGCCTAAAGGGCATTATGCTACAATCTCGATGAAAGTGCTTTCATCAAAACACTTTCTCAATTCCATTCATGTTCCCTTTGGCGCCGAGGTGCGTAGAAAAACTAAAGCAGCGGGATCTACGGTTCCTATTTTCATACGAAATCTTCGAACCCTTCCTGTATGTGAACAAACCGTGGTCGTCACTACGGCGAACGCGATGACACAATTCTCAAAGTCCATTGATTCGGGATACGTTATCTCTAGCAAGTCAAAGGAGGTGACCAACAACGGGGAGACTATTCATCGTCGATTACATTCAAATTAAGATTCGTACCAAGAAGATGTTCCGCCATAAAATATAGGAGAAGAACATGAAGAAAATCACGTTGGCATCGATTTCTTTGTTGCTTCTATGCAGCATAATCCTGGGTGCATGTGCGACGGCAACAACCACTGCCCCCGCAGCAACACAGGCTCCCACCACTGCGGCTGCTACCGAAGCGCCGCCGAGCACCGCGCCTACGGAGGCTCCGGCAGCCAAGGGTCCGAACTGCGGGACGGATCCTGTCGTGCTGAACGCTTACTTCGAGACAGGATTCACCATCCCCTTCGATCTTGCTGATGAGTTCACCAAGCAATTCCCGAAAGTGACCTGGGACATCAAGCAGGACCAGTTCGCGAATCTCATCACCACGACGCCGCTCCTGCTCGCAGGTGACAACCCGCCTGACCTGCTTCGGCTGCCGACGATGGTCTCGTTCGCCAAGGACGGCCTCCTCATGGACCTCGACGGCTACGCGGTGGCGTTCGGCTGGGATAAGTGGCCGGTGCCGCAGCTCAACCAGAACCGGGTCGCGGCAGACGGCACGCGCGGCAGCGGGACCCTCTATGCCATGGGCCTCAACTACAGCCTGACTGGCATCTTCTACAACAAGGAGCTGGCGGCCCAGATCGGCATGACCGAGCCGCCCAAGACGCTTGCTGAGTTCGACGACCTGCTCGCCGCGGCCAAGGCGGCCGGACTCCAACCGATCATGGAGTGGGGCAGCGCCAAGAGCGGCATGGGGCTCGCCTTCCCGCTCCAGAACCTGATGGCTGCCTACGGCCCGGTCGGACCGATCAACGACTGGATCTTCCAGAAGCCAGGCGCGACGATCGATACGCCGTCGAACCTCCTCGCTGCCCAGCACCTCGAGCGATGGATCCAGGCCGGCTACTTCCCGCCCGACATCAACGCCATTGAGTACACTGACGCTGCCTCCCGATTCACGCAGGGCGAGGGTGTCTTCACCTTCAACGGCGACTGGCAGAACGCAGGCTACGACGCCGGTATGCCCGGCAATGTCGGGTTCTTCCTGATGCCGCCTGCCGACGCCGGTGGAGCACCTGCTGCGATGTCTGCCCCGCTGACCTATGGGATCGCAGCCAACGCCAAGCACGCGGACTGCGCTGCGTTCTTCTTCGACTGGGTCGCCACTAACGATGTTGCCCGCACGATTAACGTCAACATCGGTGGCTCAAACCCGGGCGGCCCTGCGGGCGCTATGATGCCTGCCGCCGCTGCCGGCTCGGTCACGAACGAAACGCTCGCCGCCGGACCTGTCGTCGGCGCAGCCGGCAATTCGATGGACTTCATCGCCAATGCGACGAGCTCGATCTTCGCCCAGGGCTGGACGCCTGAGCTCCAGAAGATGGTCGGCGGTCAGCAAGACGCTGCCGGTCTTCTCCAAGCCGTTCAGGCAGAATACGAGAGAGAACTCGTCCAGTAATGATGAAAGCCTCGGGACGATGACTACGCCTACCAAGGTCGAAAGTGACATCGATGTAGAGAGGTTAGGTAATCGTCCCGGGCATCTTGATGTCTCCCGGCGGGCTCACTTCAGCAAACGAGTCCGCCGGGAGACCCTTGTTGGCTGGCTGTTCGTCCTGCCCGCGCTGCTCATGTACGTGCTCTTCGTGCTCGTGCCTCTCCTGTTGACCATACTCTACTCGTTCTTCCACTGGAATGGCGTCGGTCCAATGATCTGGGTCGGTTTGAAGAACTACGTAACGATCTTCCAGGTTCCCAACCTGCTGGGGACTATCAAAAACGCGTTCTGGCTGGTCGTGTGGTTCAGCATCATTCCGGTGGGCCTCGGTCTGATCGTCGCGAGCATTATTCACCGCGTGGCGACCGGGCGGCTCGGAGCAACAGCCCGGACCGTTCTGTTCCTACCTCAGGTTATCCCACTTGTCGCTGCCGGTATCATCTGGGGCTGGCTGCTGGCGCTCCCTGGCTTGATCAATCAGATCCTCAGGGCTGTCGGCCTGGGTGCGATCACCACTGCCTGGCTCGGTGACTTTGACTGGGCGCTCCCGGCCGTCGGCCTCATCGGAATCTGGGTGCTGATGGGATTCTGCATCGTCTTGCTATTGACCGGCATGACGAAGGTTGACCCGGCCCTATACGAGTCTGCGAGGATCGACGGCGCTAGCTGGTTCAGGGAGTTCATCGCGATCACCGTGCCGCTCCTCAGATACGAGGTCGGCGTGTGCCTGACCGTCACTGTGATTGCCGCGCTGGCCGCGTTTGACATCATCTGGGTCTCGACGGCCGGTGGACCTGGCAACGCGACATCCGTCCCCGGGATCCAGATCTACGTCCTCGCGTTCACCCAGCGAGCTGTGGGCCTGGCATCTGCTCTGGCCGTCATGCTCATGGTCCTGGTCGTCGCGGTCATCATCCCGATCCAGTGGCTGAGCCGGGAGAGAGCGCTATGAGGGCCCCTCGCAGCGAAATCTGGACAGGCCGAGCCCTCCTCCTGGTGCTGATGGCGTTCACAATCCTGCCCTTCATCAGCATCTTCATGACTGCACTGCATCCGTCGAACACTGTGCCGAACGGGCTCGAATGGCCCGCGCACCCTCAGTGGGGCAACTTCGTGGAGGCGTTCCGCGTCGCGCAGATGCCCAAGACCCTCGCGTCGAGCACGTTCATTGTCCTCGCCGTCGTGCCCGTGTCCCTTATTATCTCGACGATGGCCGGGTTCGCCATCGGTATGCTCCGCATCCCTGGCGCGTCCCTGCTCCTCTTCCTGTTCGTGTTCGGGTTAACGCTCCCGTTCCCGGGGATCATCATCCCCATTTATTTCTTGGAGCGGGCGTTGCATATCTACAACAGCAGGCTCGCGATCGTGCTGCCGCTGATCGCCTTGTACATGCCCTTCGCCGTCTTCTGGATGCGCGCCCACTTCGTCAACATGCCAAGCGAGCTTTCAGAGGCGGCCCGCGTCGATGGCGCAACTACCTGGGACCTGTTCTGGCACATTCACATCCCGCTTGCTCGCCCGCCGATCGCATCTCTCGGGATCCTCATGTCCATTTGGACGTGGAACCAGTTTCTCATTGCGCTGGTGCTCGTTGAGGACCCGACGCAGCGAACGATGGCCGGTGCACTGGGATATTTCCAGGGCCACTACGCGACCGATATCCCCCTACTATGCGCCGCCACAATTCTGATCCTGGTGCCCACCCTAGTGGTGTTTATTCTGTTCCAGCGCCAGATCATCACGGCGCTGCTCCAGGGCTCACTCAAGGGATGAGCAACGAGGCCCGGTGCAGCGATATGCCGGGTGTGTGCCGATCGGACTCGCGGATCGCTGCCGCTTCAAGGATTTCGTCGCTGTGGGGACAGGCCCGTCGTACAAACGTCCCGTGCCACTTCTTTGAGAGTCGTGATCCAGATGCTCATGGTGCGCATGGGGTCAGTCGGCGGTCGTCGATCCCCGGGAGGGCTAGCTAATTGGAGATTGCAGTGCGAGAATGAGCCATCCACTGTCATCTTCTCCTGCTCGGAGGGGATCGTCGTTGTGAAGGTAACCGCCGGTGGTTACATCGCCGGAGATCATTTAAACCAGAGAGAACAGAATGCCACTCATTTTCGATCTTCCATTTGAGGAATTAGGAAGTTATCAGGGTAGAAATCCACGCCCGCAGAATTTTGATGCGTTCTGGGAGATGGGCCTCGTCGAAATGCGGGCGACCGATCCTCAGATCGAACTCGTGCCCGCCGAGTTTAAAGTAGCGAATGCGGAATGCTTTCACTTGTTTTTTACCGGGGTGGGCGGAGCGCGCATCCATGCGAAGTATCTTAAGCCGGATGCATCTGATCATCCCCATCCGGCCATCCTATTGTTCCACGGGTATACGGGCGACTCCGGCGATTGGTGCGATAAGCTTGGATATATTTCGGAGGGGTTCACCGTAGCAGCATTGGACTGCCGCGGGCAGGCAGGATTGTCGGAAGACAGGAGCATTGTACATGGGAACACACTCCACGGGCATATCATCCGTGGATTGGAGGATGCTCTGAAGGGTTCGCCGGAGAAGCTGCTCTTCCGGCAAATCTTCCTCGATGCCGCTCAGCTTGCCGGGATTGTTATGGAAATGCCTGAGGTTGATGCGAATCGGGTGGGCGCAACGGGCAGCAGCCAGGGAGGTGCTCTGACCGTTGCCTGCTCTGCATTGGAACCTCGAATCAAGCGCGCAGCTCCAGTGTTTCCCTTCCTCTGCGATTACAAGCGGGTTTGGGAAATGGACCAGGTAAAAGATGCCTACCTAGAACTCCAAGAGTTTTTCCGTCATTCGGACCCTACACATTCTCTTGAAAATAGCGTCTTTGAGAAATTAGGCTACATCGACATCCAATTTCTGGCGTCTCGAATCCAGGCGGAAGTGATGTGGGGGATTGGATTGATGGATACCATCTGCCCACCTTCAACCCAATTCGCCATATATAACAAGATCGTTTCACCCAAGCAAATGGGGATATATCCCGATTTCGGGCATGAAGATTTACCGGGTATGAATGATCGTATTTTTCAATTCATGATGGGATTGTAGGTGCTTGCTTGGCCTAGCATGGTGGGAATGTATAACACATGCAAGGTAGAAGATCACTTTGGAACGTACAACGAGGTTTTTTTTAATGAAGGGCGATAAACTTGTTCTTCAGGACCACCACAAACGAGCGGCAAGTGAGATAGTTAATCATCTCCTTCGAAATGTTGAGAGGGCAAAGACCAGATACGTAATCACTGTAGCCGGGGAATCGGGCAGCGGAAAATCTGAAACCGGCAAAGCAATTGCAGATGAATTGGCTAAATTCGGAATCAAATCCGTCGTGCTTGGACAGGATGATTATTTCGTACTTCCACCCAAATCGAATGACTTGAGACGGAGAGAAGATCCCGAATGGCTGGGACCCCATGTCGAACTCATGCTTGATGTTCTGGAGCAAAATCTAATAGACGCCACTCAGGGGAAGGGAGAAATCGCTAAGCCTCTTGTTGATTATGAATCAAACTCGATCGAAGAAGAAATCATCAACCTGGATGGAATCAAAGTATTGATCGCAGAAGGAACCTATACATCTTTGCTCAGACATGTTGATACAAGGATATTCATGTCCAGAAATTGGCTCGATACGTTGGAACATCGGCAGAAAAGAAAACGAGGTAACGAGGTCGGCGACCCCTTTATCGAGCAAGTGCTCAGATTAGAGCATAAAATCATCGCCGGACATCAGCATTTAGCGGATATTTTGATCACGAAAGAATACGACGTGGCGTTTATTGAACCATAGCCGATGTCGTGCAATAACCGGTGTATCGGGATGAAC
>DAOUEJ010000105.1:0-3376 GCA_034430615.1 Anaerolineales bacterium
AGCGAGCTCGATCCCGGGTACATACTCCCTCAAAAAAATGAGCCGCTTGAGGCAATCGCGCAGCGGCTACGATCTGAGGCGGATCTCAAGTTGAGGGAAGATGTTTCCAGCAAGCTGAGGCAACTCATCGAAGAATGACCGATTCTAGAGCAGGCGTGGAGAGGCCTCGATGACAACCAACACGGCCGATGTCGTCATCTGCGGGGCCGGGATTGCAGGGATCGCCTCAGCCTTCCACCTTGCCAACCTGTGTGGGGTGAAAGACATCCTGTTGGTTGATGACCAACCGCCCCTCTCCCTCACCAGCGACAAGTCAACCGAGTGCTACCGCAACTGGTGGCCTGGACCCGGTGATGCAATGGTGGCGATGATGAACCGCAGCATCGACATCCTCGAACGCCTGGCCGATGAGAGCGGCAATATTTTTCGGATGAACCGGCGCGGCTACCTGTTCGCAACTGCCGACCCCGCCAAGGTGAAGGATTTCATCAAACAGGCGGAGGATGCCGCCCGCTTCGGCGCCGGCCCGCTGCGGGTTCACGACGATCGCCGGCAAGCAGCTCCCTACCAACCGGCGCCAGCCGAGGGCTTCCACGATCAACCGGATGGGGCAGATCTGATCACCGACCCACTCCTGATCAAGGAACACTTCCCCTACCTCAGCCGGGAGACAGTTGCCGTCATCCACCCCAGGCGCTGCGGTTGGTTCAGCGCACAGCAGCTCGGCATGCACATGTTGGAAGCAGCCCGCGCGCGGGGCGTCCGCCTGATCGAGGGCCATGTCGAGTCGATCAAGGTCGAGGGTGGCCGCGTAGCCGAGGTCGCCATCGCCAGCCCAACCGGACTCCAGCGCGTGGGCACAAGGCACTTTGTCAACGCTGCTGGCCCCTACCTCAAGGACGTCGGAGCGCTGTTGAACCTTGAACTGCCAGTCCACAATGAACTGCATGCGAAGATTTCAATTCACGACACCCTGGGTGTCTTTCCACGGCAGGCTCCCCTCTTGATCTGGACCGATGAACAGAAGATCCCCTGGCGGGAGGAGGAGATCGATTCCATTCGCGAGGATCCCGATCTAGGCTACCTGCTGGGCACATTTCCGGAGGGCGTGCATGCTCGACCGGATGGGCCAGACGACAGCCCGATTGTTCTCATCCTGTGGACCTATGATACGGAGCCGGTACCGCCCAGCTTCCCGATCCAGGTGGACCCAAACTATTCTGAGATCGCACTGCGCGGCCTATCCCGTATGCTGCCTGCGCTCGAGGCATGTTTTGACCGGCCCCCGCGCCCCTACATTGATGGCGGGTACTACACCAAGACCAGGGAAAATCGGCCACTGGTCGGACCATTGCCGGTCGAGGGGGCCTGGGTAATTGGAGCGCTTTCAGGCTACGGGTTGATGGCTTCTCCAGCATGCGGCGAGCTGCTCGCCAAGCATATTGGTGGGGAGATGCTCCCCGACTATGCAACCTGGTTCGTGCTGGAGCGCTACCAGGATCCTGCTTACCTGGCTTTATTGGAGAACTGGGGCAGTACCGGCCAGCTGTAGTGCAACCTGCAGCTTCCGAGGGATAGAAAGTAGTCAGGCCAGCAAATCAGCCTTTGCCAGAATCTCGCTCAAGACCGCGATATTGGTCTCAGAAAGCGGCAGGAGTGGCAGCCGGGGGGGTCCACCTGCGTAGCCAAGTAGATCCATGGCCGCCTTTAGGCCGGCGATGCCGAAGCGAGATGTGATGGCATTGTTCGCTTCAATCAGCGGAAGCTGGAGCGCTCGGGCAGAGTGGAAATCCCCTTCCATCGCCAGAAACCAGATCCGGTGCAGCGGCTCGGGAGCGATGTTAGCCAGCGCTGAAACTGCTCCGACCGCCCCCATCGCTATGGCTCCCAGGAAGCTACTCGCAGAACCAGAGAGAATCTGAAAATCATCGCCCACGCGGTTGCAGATCTCACCCAGTTTGGCCACCAGCCCGGAGCTGTCCTTGAGCCCGATGATGTTGGGGTGGGAACTGAGTTCGATGATCGTCCCTGCTGTCATATCGATGGACGTATTTGCCGGCACGTTATACAGGATGACCGGGATGGGAGAGGCATCAGCCACGGCTATATAGTACGCGATCAGTGTCGTCGCATCCATCCTCGACTTGTAATAGGACGGTGTAACGACCAACGCAGCTTGTGCACCAGCCTCCGCCACCGCGTGTGTCAGCTCAATCGTCGCCAAGGTCGAGTGCATCCCGGATCCGGCGATGATAAGCCGGTCCTTGTGGGAGTACTTGCGGGTAAAACGAACCAGCTCGACCCGCTCTTCCCAGCTTAAGGAGACGACCTCGCCGTTCGAACCACCAACAACATACCCGGCCAGCGGTGCAGTCTCCCAGCGTCGCATATTCGCTTGCTGGGCTTCGTAATGAACCTCCCCGGCTGGAGTAAAGGCTGTCGGAATGGGCGGGAAAATCCCGGATAGGTTGATGCCTTTCGAATTCATCCTGCGTCCCCTCGAGATCGACTGCTGTTAAATTCCTCGACTGCACCCGTGATCGCAGCTCGGATACGCTCATCGGGAATCTCATCTACCGCGCCGTAGCGCTCGGTCCCCACCCATATTTCCAGGTCCCCGCTTTCCGCTGTGCCGAAATCCAGGAGGATCCCGGCCAGATCCGGATGCTGAGAGAGCTTCGCCTGGGCGAGTGCTTCGATGGCTTCGGCGGCCGGGCTAGCCATTTCCTCACTGTCCTTGAGTTCCGCTATCCAAGCCGCTGGTGTTCTCTCCTTTATTAGCGCAGACTTTGCCGATGTGCGCCTCGAATTTAGTGTAAAAGCGCCCACCAGCAGGAGCAGCAGGGCTCCAAGAATGACAATGACAACCAGCGTTGGATTTGATATCCAGTCCATTGCGGCTTTACCTCTCCTTCATGCTCAAACGGTATCGCGTACCAGGATCGCTCGCGCCGGCGCCCCTTCACTACCTACAAGCTTTAACGGCAGGCAGGTGAGCGAGTACCACCCCGCCTCAACGGCGGAGAGATCCAGCCCCTCGATGATGATGATCCCGGCAGAGAGCAGGCGGACGTGTGTCGGGACCCCATCTTCAAAGGGGGCAACCGAGAGATAATCGACACCCACCAGCTGGATGCCGCGCTCGACCAGCCAATCCGCCCCATCCACGCTTACGGCCACGAATTCGGGCTCGAATCGATCCGGGGTGCTGCGCCACAACGCCGAGTTGCTGGTCTTGAATAGAAGACGCCTGGTTTCCTGCGGAATCCCGGCATTTTCCAGCGCGTCTCGATCAAGATGGCCCTCGGTGAGAATCTCAGCCACATAGGTCCTTCCAACCAGGACTTCAAGCGAGAGATGCTCGACCGACCCACCC
>DAOUEJ010000106.1:0-38198 GCA_034430615.1 Anaerolineales bacterium
CTCGAGACTGTGGCTGCTGTCCAACCGCAAGCCCCCGCACCGATCAGCGAGCCCACACCAACACCTACCTCGCTCCCTACCCCAACCCCCTTCCCGACCTTGGCCAGCGATCCGCGAGAGATCCTCGACCGCGCCCATCCCGACATAGAGGAAGGTTTCGGGGCGGGATCAGCCTGGGGCATCTATGATCTGTCTGAGCGTGCTGCCTACAAGCTCGAAGAGGGCGCGCTCCTGGGCGTGGACTACCTGCCGGAGGAACGCAACACCTGGTGGGCAATGGATGGCCGGCAATCAGGAAATCTCTATGCCGAGGTAACCACCCGGAATGGGGATTGCATGGGGAAGGATTCGGTCGGGCTGAGCATCCGGGTAGATCCATCCACTGGGCGGGGAGGGTATAGCTTCGAACTATCCTGTGATGGTGCCTGGCGGGTCCGCCGTCATCATCTCGATGGCAGTCCCCGCACATTGGTCGACTGGTCGCCTTCGGATGCGATCCAAGTAGGTGCCGGTGCAGTGAACCGCCTGGGGTTGTTAGCCTATGGGGAACGGTTTGTCCTATACGTGAATGACCGGCAGATCGGGACCGTCGTTGATCCGGCATATACCTATTCGTTCGGCGCTTTCGGCCTTTTCGTGCGCGCCTCTCTCACATTCGACTTACAGGCTTCTTTCGATGACTTCGCAGTCTGGCACTTGCGCTCTGTATCCTGGGGATAGCTCTAAGATATTCGACTTCACCCCTCACTACAACCCGAGATACAGCCATCAAGCTGCCCGTGGCGTTTTCACTGGCAGCCGACCATCAACGCCGCACGGATGACACGCGACGGATGGATCCCGGGCAAGATGACGACCCATGTTCTTCATAGCTTCTACATAAGTTCCTCATGATTCCTTAACCGCAGGTATATACACTTCCCACATAAAGCAAGAAGGCACAGCCATCAAACCTCAAGCGATGTGCTGTGACCCCAGGTTTTCCACTCTAAGGAGTTTTGCATGAGCAATCGAAGGATTGTACTTACCGTTTTGATCACACTCGTCCTTATCGCGATTCTCGCCGCAGGCGGGTACGCACTCTACCGGCTCGGATACGTTCGGGGCATGTCAGAATCAGCCGGTGTGATGATGTTCCAGGGCTTTGACGGCCGCTTTGGGGATGATCGTGGATTGCCCTTCCGTGAGTTCGTAAACCCAGGTGGACTGCGCAACCGAATGCCCATGGCCGGCTTTTCTCACCCCGGCTTTAGTGCATACACGCCGTTTAGCGGTCTCAGCGGCCTGCTGATCCTAATCGGTGTCATAGCGTTGGTAGTCATCGCTGTCAACGGGTTGGTCGGCAAGGGCAAGCAGAAGGCATCCATAGCGTCAGTAGAGCCAATTGAAGATCCCAAGCCCAGGCGCCGGTCTCGCAAGGAAACGACGGACAGCTAGGCGAGCTAGGTTCAAGTCGCCGTCGACTTGAGCTTTCACTGATCCTGAGAGTCCCTGAGTTCAGGATCTTTTTCCTCCTCACAAAAGCACGGGAGAGGCTCTTGCCTCTCCCGTGCCGCGTATAGCCTAATTTATAATTCCTGCTTGACTCTACCTAGCGCCACCAGAGACAGGAAGCTGTCCCAGATATTGGGATCGCTTCTTAGCTCACGAAAGTCCCGCTGCGCAGATCAGCCAGCGCCTGGCGGATCTCTTCCTCCGTATTCATGACGAAAGGTCCATAGGGCACGATCGGCTCGCCAAAAGGTGCGCCGGCCATAAGCATGAACCGCGCCGATCCGGGACCGCTCGAACGCACGCTGATCTGCTCACCCTCACCCAGGACCAACAAACGCACTGCCTCTATGGCTGGCGAGTCCCCAGCCGCTGGGAAAATGGAGATCTGACCCTCAAACAAGTACAGCATGGCCGTGTGGCTTGCGGGTACAGGCAGATCGAACGTCGCTCCAGGCTGGAGGCTGACATCCATGTACAGCGGCTGCGCTGCGATTTCACGCACCGGCCCGAGCACACCACCGAACTCGCCGGCAACGATCCGCACTATGGCACCCCCCTCCTCGACAACTGGGATTTCCTCCTGGCCGACCTCCTGGTAGCGGGGAGGGCTCATCTTCTCGTCTGCCGGAAGGTTTACCCAGAGCTTGAAGCCGTCCACCCGGCCCGATGGACCGCGTTTGGGCATTTCCTCGTGCATGATCCCACGCCCGCTCGTCATCCACTGCACATCACCCGGGCCGATCACCCCCACATTCCCCAGGCTGTCCCGGTGTCGAGTGTTGCCCTCCAGCATGTAGGTGACGGTTTCGATCCCGCGATGGGGATGCATCGGGAACCCGACAATCGGTCCTTCAATAGGGTCGTTAAAGGCGAAGTGATCGAAAAGGAGGAACGGATCAAGCGGGTTCTCCCTGCTCGGTCCGAATGATCGGCGCAGGAGCACGCCGGCGCCTTCCATTACGTAATCAGGTTCGACAACCTGGGCGATCCGCCGCACTGGTTTTGTCATACTTGCATTTCATCCTCGATACAGGGCCGCATCTCCGACCGAGCTCACCCTCACGGCGACCCTTATCTACATCAATATAGATCCATTATGGATGAATTATATCGCCTACCGGAGACGAACTGGACGGCTGCCACACTGGATCGAGCTTGTCGCACACCAAAGCTGAAGGCATACTTAGTGCCTGACCTGGAATTCATTTTCATAGAGGAGTGGAAGATGTCAGGAGTACACATGGTTGCAGACCTGATGGAGATCGCCGCCGTTACAGCACCGAAGACGCGCGGCCAGGACTTCGTTGTCGTGGCGACACTGACCGGTGAGCAGGTCCAGCAGCTTGCCGCCGGTATGAAACAGTATGGAGAACGAAAGGACATCCCCGGGTTCATCCGCGATGGAGAAAATATCCGCCATTCAGAGGCGGTCGTCCTGGTGGGGATTAAGGATGCACTGGTCGCCGACCTCAACTGTGGAGCGTGTGGAGAGGATGCATGCCTACTCATTAACACGCATGAGGGCGAGTTCAAAGGCCCCCAGTGCGCGTTGCGGGTGCTTGATATGGGCATCGCGCTTGGCTCGGCGGTTAAAACTGCAGGAATGATGAACGTCGATAACCGCATCATGTACCGCGCCGGTGTGGTCGCACGCAAGCTTGGGCTGATCGATGCCGATCTCGTCATGGGCATCCCGCTCTCGGTTTCCGGCAAGAATATCTACTTCGATCGCTGAAACGGAACAGTCTAGTACCCACTCGCTATAGCGGCAGCTAACAGGCTGTTGCGACAATAGGATGTCATGAACTCCGACACCCAGCCTGTTCGTCCGCCCAGGAAAGCGCGCCAAAACAAGCTGCGGCGGTTCTTCCTGCGGCTGATTGTCTTGCTCCCGCTTACCCTCGGGTTTGCCCTCTTTGTCGCGCTCCTGACCGCACAGGCTCTCTATACGGAAGAAATGCAGCAGGTCAGTGAGGGTTTGCGAGCGGTGCTGGTGGAATATGGCGTGCTTTATGCCCCACAGGATCCTGCTCTTGAGTATCCACCCAATGGTTCTTCCAACCTACCCTCACGCGCAATGCTCGAAGCGTATATCACGCCGGGTCTGTCGCTGCGGGATCAGGCAGCGACCGAGCTGGCCTATTCAACCATCACACCCAGCAGCACGAGCCTCATCTCACCAACACCGACACTATCTCCAACCCATTCTGCAACACCAACCTCCACAGAAACCGTCACACCCACCCCGACCGAGACGCCTACCGGGACGCTCACACCCTCGAATACACCGACCCGCACGCCATACCCGACCTGGACGCCGCTTCCATCCAGGACCCCCACGCGTACACCGACCCGTACGCGTACGCCAACCCCGACCCGGACCTACACGCCGAGCGTAACCCCGACGGTGACCAACACCTGGGATCCAGCCATTCCCACCTACACCGTGGCACCCACGAATACACTTGCTCCGACAAGCACTACCGCACCGACGCGAACAGAGACACCGATCAGCACTTCCTGCAATTACAGCCTTAACACAGGGTTCGAAAATCAGGTTGTGCAGTTGATCAATGATGAACGCCAATCACGCGGCCTATACGCCTACGCCGTGCAGAGCCAGCTCCGTGCCGCCGCTCGCGTGCAGGCCGCCGACATGGCCTGCAACCACTTCGCCGGCCATACCGGCTCGGATGGATCAAACGTGCGCGACCGTGTCGCCGCCCAGGGTTATTCGTGGAGTTGGATTGGCGAAAACTACATGATTTCGCAGAACCCGGTCACGGCCTTTAATTGGTGGATGAACAGCGCTCCGCACACGGCCAACATCCTCAGCCCTAACTATACCGAGTTCGGCGTCGGCTATGTCTACAGCAGCGAGAGTGATTACGGCGGCTACTTCGTGGTTGTCTTCGCCCGGCCCTGACCGGCGCAGTGCAGTACGAATGGCGCGTTTGCTGGAAATTCTTACAATCACCTGAAATTCGTGTTTGTTGTCACATACTGGTCTCTTCCTACGTTATTAAATTGAATAAATCCAAAGTCGTGCCTCTTATCTGGACGTGAAGGAGATTCCTCATGGCAAAGAAACTCGTTTTGGCAGCGGCCCTATTTTGTATTACGTTCGTCCTTGGAGCGTGCGATCCGCCGCCGACCTGCACCCCCGGGGATCTCGTCCCACCGACGATCACCTCGCCCGGGCACTACTCGAACGTGGGAACCGGACCGACCATCGGCTCGATGACCCCGGAACTGCTGCAATGGGATTTCGCGCCGGACTGCGTGCCCGAGCATTTTAAAATCCTGTTCTCACCCGACCGTTCCTTTGGCTTCGCCCGCGGCGGGATGACCGATGGAGAGACAGTTTGGCCGCCTTCCGGTGCAACATATCCGGAGATGGCGCTTGAACCGGCTACCGAGTACTTCTGGAAGGTGCGCGGCTGGACGCAAGGTGTAAACGGCCCGGATTCCTCGACCCGGGTTTTCTTCACTGGGCCACTGTGCGCCTCTGCCGCCGAGATGGGTGCACCGGAACTGCTCTCGCCCGACCCGGGCGAGGTCATCAGCGATCTATTCGCCGAACTGCACTACCAGGTCGGTGAGCCGGCTTGCCTGCCGGAAGGTTACTTCGTTGATCTGCAGACAGATTCAATGTTCAGCGGCACGAATCTGCTTGGCGAATTTAGCATCCCAGGCACGTACGTGATCACGGACGAGCTCATGGACTGCAGCACCTACTACTGGCGCGTGGCTCCGATTTTTGGCGGCGTCTAGGGACCGTTCTCGGAGACACGTGCTTTCAATGTGAGCGTCGATCCCTCCTGCCCACCCAGCGCTGCGATCCCTGAGTTGACCATCAATACACCCCTGACACTGAACATTTGCGACCCCGAGGATCTGACCCCGCCCGACCTCGTTTGGCCACCTCCAGCAGCAGAGATCTGGCTCCCGGGTATGGAGAGCATACTCCCGGCCGAATTCTTCACCTAGTCTCCAATCGGCTGCTTCCCGGATAAGTATAAGATTCTCTTCTCAGAAGAGCCTAGTTTCGGACACTCGCGATCCGGCATAACCGAGGGCGAAACAACTTGGCCCTCTGCTGACGCAGAATATCCGCAGGGGCCGATCGAACCGGCGACCGAATATTTCTGGAACGTGCGCCCATGGACCGATGGCGTCAACGGACCTTTCTCCGACACGCGCGTTTTCTTCACCGGCCCGAGCTGCGCCACCCCCGCAGATCTCGCTGCCCCGGTACTGCTCGAACCAGAGGCTGGCGCGGAGATCCCGGCCCTTGATGTCATGCTGAATTACGAACCGGGCGAACCCGGCTGCATCCCGGATGGCTACTATATCGACGTCCAGACGGCCGCTGATTTCAGCGGAACGAATATGTACGAAGGCGATTGGTCCAGCAAGCATACCTTCTTTCCAGTGACAGGCCTGGCGGACTGCACAACCTACTACTGGCGCGTAGCCCAGGTCGAGGACTCTACCTTCGGTCCATTCTCCGAAGGCCGTTCATTCTTCACGAACCAGGCCGGAAACTGCGCCCAATCGATGATCCCGGAGCTGCACGCGCTGCGCGATCTGGCCTGCTACCAGGGTCCAATCCCCGGAACCTACCCGATCCTGGGGTATCTCCTGGCTGGCGAAAGCTCACCGATCGTGGCTCAGAGTCTAAACCAGGCCTGGTGGTACATCCAGAACCCGGATGATGTGAACATCTGTGCTGTTCCCAAGGATGGCTCCGAGCCGAACGGGGACACGGCTGGTGTGCCGCTGTGGAACGACCCACAAATCGTTGAGGAAGAAACAGGAGGCGGAGGAAAGCCTGTGTGCTCCATCGACCTTGGTCTAGCAGAGTGTGGGGCGGCTGGAGGGACATGGTATGCACCGAGCCCCATGGCTGGACCACGCTGTGTCTGTCCTGTGCCTTGAGTGCAGCCAGAATGCGGGAGCGCAAAAGAGCGCGCTCCCGCATTCTTTATTCAAACTAAAACCCCAAGAAGGGGCACGGCGCCATGAATCGCTTCTCATTCCTACTGGGAATCCTGCTCAGCCTTGTCTGTGCCGCATGCAATATGCCAGGCCGCGGCGATGATCATGAAACGAGCCCGACGTATTCGTCCGAGATCCAGGGTGAAATCCGTCCCGCCGAGGTAGAGGAGGGGGACCAGTCGTCTAGGCCGGACACCATCGACCCCTCCGCCATCTCTGGGGGCTTGATCAACCCTGCTGACCTGGTCTACCTGGGGGCGTTCAGACTGCCGGGCGAGAGCGGCGGCTCGAGCTGGGAGTATAGCGGCTACGCCATGGCCTACTACCCCGAGGGGGACCCATCTGGCGCGGACGACGGCTTCCCGGGCTCGCTCTTTGCCGTCGGGCACGATCACCAGCAGTACGTCTCTGAGATCAGCATCCCGCAGCCGGTGATCTCTCCCGGCAAGAACCCCGAACAGCTGCCCACAGCTGCCACGCTTCAGCCCTTCGCAGATATTACCGGTGGCCGCTTCGGCTACCTTGAGATTCCGCGCGCCGGGCTGGAGATCCTTCCTCCACAGGGCGACCAGGATGGTTGGAAGCTCTACTTCTGCTGGGGCCAGCATTTCGAGGATGAGAGGAGCCCAACTCACGGTTGGAGCACGCTCGATCTGGGTGCACCAGACACTGCTGGCCCATGGCACATCGCGGGGTTCACCAACTACGTCACTAATGACTACCTTTTCGAGATTCCCGAAGCCTGGTCTACGGCCTATTCACCGGGGCTGCGCCTGGCCACCGGCCGCTTTCGCGACGGGCTTTGGGGTGGCCTCGGCCCAAGCCTGATCGCCATCGGACCCTGGTTGGATGGAAATCCACCGGCAGATGAAGCCACGCTCAACCATGCTCTTCCCTTGCTGCTTTATGGCCGGCAGCAGGCGGGAAATATTGAGATCGATATTTCCGGAATAGAACCCATGGCGACCTTCAAAGAGCCAGATGAGTGGTCAGGCGGCGCCTGGCTTACGGCCGGCAATAAGTCTGCCGTGATCTTCGTCGGCACGAAGGCACTGGGCGAGAGCTGGTATGGCTTTTCGAACGGCGTCGTATACCCGACGAGCGGTGACCCGGATGAAGTGTACCCCGAGGTCCCGCCGTGGCCGCACGATTCCCGCGGCTGGTGGTCAGAGGACATCTCAGGCCAGATCCTATTCTACAATCCCGATAACCTCGCGGCTGTTGCTCAGGGGGATATGGAAAGCTGGGAACCGCAGCCGTACGCATCCCTTGCGCTCGACGATCTGCTCTATGATCCCGGTTTCGACCACGAGAACTATAAGCGCTACTTACTCGGAGCAGCAGCATTTGACCGGGAAAATGGTTTGCTCTACCTCGTCGAGCGCCAGGCGGATGGTGATAAGAGCCTGATCCACGTCTTCCAGCTGCGCGGGTATTGAGCCCGGAGCAAATCTGGATTATCCTGAAACCAAGCAAGCCCTGCCTGCATCAGGCTTACCTTCAGCCATCCAACGACGAAGGAGAACCTCACGCCGGCAAACAGCATTTCTCCCTTCCTTCCTAGAAGGCTAGCCGATGCAAATCACACGCGTCGAAGTCACTCCGGTTGAATTGGAACTCGCACATCCAGTGCGTACCGCCAGCATCCCCTCGATCGAAAGCGTCACGGCGATCTTCGTGCGTTTCGAGACCCAGTCTGGTGTTAGCGCCTGGGGCTGTACGGTGGCGCATCCCAACCTGAATGGCACGGATCCAGCCGCTGCGATCGAGGCCTGCCGTGCGGGTGCAGAGCAAGTTCCCGACCTGCACCCGACCCAGATCGAGTATTCACTCGAGCAGCTGGCCGCTGTGATGCAAACAGCGCCGAGCGCGCTTTGCGCTTTCGACCTGGCCTACCATGATCTGCTCGGTTACATCTCCAATCTGCCGCTCTACCGCTTGCTGGGCGGCTATCGCAGGCGTATCTCCACCTCCGCCACCCTCCCAATCGAACCACTCACTCCGACCATCGAGCGCGCCAAGAAGCTCGTAGCAAGCGGCTTCCGCATCCTCAAACTAAAGGGCGGCCTGGACGCGCAGGAGGATGTGCACAAGATCAAAGCCCTCCGCCGTGCCTTCCCCATGCTCACACTACGCCTAGATCCGGACGGAGCTTACTCCATCCGGGAGGCGCTCACGGTTGCACATCAGCTGGAAGGCGAGATCGAAATGCTTGAGCAGCCGACTTCAAGTCTCGATCTGCAGGCGATGGGCGAGGTCACCCGGCAAAGCGCCGTGCCAATCCTGGCCGATCAATGTGTGGATGATCCCGCGAACGCGCTGGCCGTGGTGGCGAACAAACTCGCCGACGGCATCTGCATCAAAGTAGCAACTTGCGGCGGCATCCGCCCGGCCCGACAGATGAATAACCTGGCGCAGGTGGCCGGGCTGCATACGATGGTCAGCTGTGTGATCGAACCAGCGATGCTGATCGCGGCCGGGCTGGGGGTCGCGTTGAGCAGCCCGAACGTGAGCTACTGCGATCTCGACGGCCACCTCGACCTGGAGAACGACCCCTCGCTGCCCGGTTTCCGCCTTGAAGCGGGTGAACTGATCGCCTCCGAGGTGCCTGGCCTTGGCTGCCGATTCGACCTCGGGCGTTGAATCCCGTGCACGGCCCCTACATCAATCCAGTTGGGGAGAAGAGCCCCCAGGCAAATAAAAGGAGGTCCGTGTATGGACCTCCATCATGAGACTCGCGTCCAGCAGGAACAGCAGTCGCTCGACTAATTCCTGCGAAAAGCTCCTGTAAAATCCATCCGGGGTGGCGCCTGGCTGACTGCCGGTATCAAATCCGCCGTGATCTTCGTCGGCACAAAGGCACTGGGCGAGAGTTGGTATAGCTTTTCGAACGGCGTTGTTTACCCGACGAGCGGTGACCCGGATGAGGTGTACCCCGAGGTCCCGCCGTGGCCGCACGATGCCCGCGGCTGGTGGTCAGAGGACATCTCGGGCCAGATCCTAATCTACAATCCCGATGACCTCGCGGCTGTTGCTCAGGGGGATATGGAAAGCTGGGAACCGCAGCCGTATGTATCCCTTGCGCTCGACGATCTGCTCTATGATCCCGGTTTCGACCACGAGAACTATAAGCGCTACTTACTCGGAGCAACGGCATTTGACCGGGAAAATAGTTTGCTCTACCTCGTCGAGCGCCAGGCGGATGGTGATAAGAGCCTGATCCACGTCTTTCAAATACAAGCGGATTGAAGCTCGAGCTAGTCATTGAACGGAAACCAGGGATCGCGGTATCGAAAGCCCTGGGATCCGGGCGAATCCTATTGGGCATCAGCCCCAGCCGGTACTTTTCATTGTCGGCTGGATGGTCCTTGCCCACGGCAATTGTTTTCCCTTCTCCACCAACCCTCCCGAATCGCTTCACACTCGCTACACAATCGGGCGAGAGAATGGTGGCATACCAAACCCAAGGAGGGTACACATGAAAAGGTATAGATGGATGGCACTGCTCGGTTCGTTGATCGGATTGGCGCTGCTGGCCGGCGCGGGTTATCTGGTCTACCAGGCTGGGGTTGCACAGGGTGCCGCGGGTGGAGCAGCTGCCCGGGTGTTTTTTGGACCCGGCAATCTATGGACCTGGATCTTGGGGGTTCTGCTGCTGCTCTTCCTCGCCAAGTTCGTGGTGCGGCTGATCTTCTTCCCCTTCTTCGCCTTCGGGATGGGCCGGCGCCTTAGCCGTTGGGGACATCACCCGGGGCGTTGGGGGTGGGATGCGGAACGGCCTGTGCCTCCCTTCTTCCAGGCCTGGCACGAACGCGCCCACGCTGGAGAGGGTGCAGAGGAAAACCAGGAGGGCGAGAGCTGAACGCACGCTCGTCCCGGCAGGACCCCGGTTCAAGTTGATGTAGAATGGGGCCCTGCCCACACTTGCTTAAAGCGAATGCTGTGAAGACCATCTTGATCGTTGACGATGAGCCTAAGATCACCCGCCTGGCACGCGATTACCTCGAGAATGCGGGGTTCGGGGTGCTCAGCATGGGATCAGGCGGAGGTGCGCTCAGCATCGTGCGCAGCGAGACCCCCGACCTGGTCGTGCTCGACCTGGGATTGCCCGATATGGACGGTCTCGACGTCTGTCGCCAACTGCGCAGATCCTCGAGCATCCCGATCATCATGCTGACCGCGCGCGACGAGGAGACCGATAAACTGGTCGGGCTGGAGCTCGGCGCAGATGACTACATCACCAAACCCTTCAGCCCCAAAGAGCTCGTGGCGCGCGTGCGCGCCGTCCTGCGCCGGGCGGCCAGTGCGCGCGAACCGCAGGAGCTACTGAAAATCAGTGATCTTTCGCTCGATCTGCCAGCCATGCGCGTGAAGCGCGGGCAGGAGGCAATCGATCTAACGCCGACCGAGTTCGAGTTGCTTGCGGCGCTTGCCTCCCAGCCTGGCCGGATCTTCACCCGGGCGCAGTTGCTGGACGCTGTGCATGGCGTCGCCATCGAATCGTATGAACGCGCGATCGATGCGCACATCAAGAACATCCGCAAGAAGCTCGAAAATAATCCGCGTGAACCAGAATACATCCTCACCGTGTATGGCGTTGGGTACAGGCTGAACGATGAACGATAAGCACTCAAAGAGTTGGCGCCACATACGGCGCAGGTGGATGCGTGCTGACCCACCGCCATGGTGGCCTGCCGAGGAAGATTGGCCGCCGACGGCACCTGGGTGGAAGCGGACACGCAAGCGCCTCTTCCCACGCGTGCTGTTCGGCGCATTGGGCGCACTGCTCACAGCGACGCTCGTCTGCAGCGGTGCGATCTACCTGCTGCAGGCGGCCGCCGCAGGCCTGCGTCTGCCCCCGATCGCCGCTGTGCTCGGGTTCGGGGGGGCCACATTGCTCATTGGATTCTCGCTTGCCATAGCCGGGCGCAATATGCGGCGCTTCTTCTCACCGCTCGATGCCCTTCTGGAAGCATCGGATCGCCTTGCAGCAGGCGAAGGTGGCGTACAGGTGCCTGAACGCGGCGGGCCAGAGGTTCGGGCGCTAATCCGGTCCTTTAACAGCATGTCTCAGCAGATCCAACTGCAGAGCGAAGAGCGCAAGGATTTGTTGGCCGACGTGACCCACGAACTGCGCACACCTCTCACGGTGATCCAGGGCGGGATCGAGGGCATGCTTGATGGCGTGTACGATCGGGATGACCCACAGTTGATCGACCTGCTGGCAGAGATCCGACGCATGTCGGAGCTGATCGAGGATCTGCGGACGTTGGCCCTGGCCGAACGCGGCGCTCTCAGATTCCGGTTGGAACGTACCGACCTCTACCAACTGGCGAGTGAAATCATTGCGACTTATCGTTCACAAGCGGAAGCGGAAGGTATCGTGGTGGAGCTCAAGGCTGATGGTGAGCTGCCGCTGGTTGAGGTAGACCCGGCCCGGATCGGACAGGTGCTCTCCAACTTGCTCGTGAATGCGTTCAGGTATACACCGGCAGGTGGTCAGGTAAGGGTTACCCTGCAGCAGGTGCCGACCAATGAAGTACGGATCGAGGTCAGCGATACCGGTGCTGGCATCCAGGACACAGATCTCCCGCACATCTTCGATCGCTTATATCGAAGCCCGGATTCAGAGGGAAGCGGTCTTGGCCTGGCCATCGCCAAGCAGCTGGTGCTGGCACATGGTGGTCAGATCAAAGCTGAAAGCATCCCCGGTTCGGGCACCACAATCAGCATTCTGCTGCCTGCCTAGCGCTGACTGAACGCCCCGGTAAAATCCATCCCGGTCGGCTCCTGGAAGACGTGCAGGTCGAACACCCCCACCGAGGCCAGCAGGTGGTCGAAGATGTCGGCCTGGATGCGTTCGTATTCACACCAGTCGGTGGTCCGGGTGAAGTTATAAACCACAAAACTTGAGCTACGATTCACGACCTGCCCGCTCTTATGCACACACCAGTATTGATCTTTAACTGGGTCAGACCTCATCCTCTAACCTCTCCAAACCTGCCTAAAAGTTGAACCACGACCTTTCTGGCTTGCACTTATGTAAAGCGTACATCCCCCAATAGATGGAAGGCGCTTGTAAGGCCGGGGGAGCCAAAAATACAGCATACTTGGATCAAGGACAATTCATTGGCACATTTATTCATAACCCGAATTTATAACGAGGAAGAAACCTAACATGAAGCGAATAGCCCACAAGATCAACCAGCAAGCGCTCACCCTGATCCGCCAGGCGCAACGGCACTTTCGGCTCGTATTGCCAGCCCTGACGGTGGCATCCATGCTCGCCGCTCCGGTAAGCGTGGGGGCAGCCGCGCCGGGGTGCACACCCGATCCGACCAACAAGAACGACACGATCACTTGCTCAGGCGGCGATGACACCGTGAACGCGCTCAATGGTGCCGACAAGGTCTACGGCGAAGGCGGCAATGACTCGCTCGTTGGCGGGAGCGGAAACGATACTCTATACGGTGGCGACGGCAACGACCTCCTCGCCGGTGGTGGAGGGAGCGATAAGCTCTACGGCGAAGCAGGAGCCGATCAACTCAACGGCGACGCCGGCAATGATACGCTCTACGGCGGCAGCGGGAATGACGTACTGGACGGTGGGACGAACAACGATACGCTCTACGGCGATGAGGGCCAGGACCAACTCAGCGGTGGCGCTGGCAAGGATACCCTGCGCGGCGGCGAGGGCGATGACAGCCTCGACGGTGGCGGCGCCAACGACAAGCTGTACGGTGACGAGGGCAATGACAATCTGCAAGGCGGCGCAGGCGCCGATCTTCTTTACGGCAATGATGGAAATGACACGCTCGCCGGTGATGCTGGCAACGACCGCCTCTACGGCGGCAGCGGGAATGACGTACTGGACGGTGGGACGAACAACGATACGCTCTACGGCGATGAGGGCCAGGATCAGCTCAGTGGTGGGGCAGGCAAGGATACCCTGCACGGCGGCCAGGGTGACGACACCCTCGACGGCGGAAGCGAAAACGATAAACTCTACGGGGACGAAGGCAACGACAACCTGCAGGGCGGCGCTGGCGCCGACTACCTGTACGGAAACGATGGAAATGACATGCTCGCCGGTGATGCAGGCAACGATCGCCTCTACGGTGGCAGCGGGAATGACATCCTGGACGGCGGTGCAAACAACGACACGCTCTACGGCGACGAGGGCCAGGACCAGCTCAGCGGTGGTGATGGGGCCGATACGCTGCGCGGTGGTGCAGGTGATGACGCCCTCGACGGTGGAAGCGCGAACGACAAGCTGTACGGCGACGAGGGCAATGACAATCTGCAGGGCGGCGCTGGCGCCGACTACCTGTACGGTAACGATGGAAATGACACCCTCGCCGGCGACGCAGGCAATGATCGCCTCTACGGCGGTGACGGGAATGACGTACTGGACGGTGGGGCGAACAACGACTTGCTCTACGGTGATGAGGGACAGGACCAGCTCAATGGTGGCGATGGGACCGATACCCTGCGCGGTGGTGCAGGCGATGACGCCCTCGACGGTGGCAGCGGGAACGACAAGCTCTACGGAAACGATGGCAATGATGACCTGGTCGGAGGCACCGGAACGGATTACCTCTACGGCAATGACGGCAACGACACGCTCGCCGGCGGCGAGGGAAACGACCGGCTCTATGGTGGCGCCGGGGATGACGCGCTCCAGGGCCAGGCCGGAAACGACATACTGCGTGGTGACGATGGGAATGATGCCCTCGACGGCGGCACAGGCAACGACAACATCCGCGGTGGAAACGGCGATGACGAGCTCACCGGTGACGCCGGAACGGATTACCTCTACGGCGACGACGGAAACGACTCCCTCGCCGGCGGCGATGGCAACGATAAGCTCTACGGCGGCAACGGGAACGACACCCTCTCGACCGATGCTGGCATCGATCAGATTGATGGCGGAAACGATGATGACACGATCTTGATAATGGGTCCACAGGAAGCAGGAGACTACATCACCGGTGGAACCGGTTTCAACATCTTCTTCTTCCAGGCAGGGACGACGGGTGCCCTCAAACTGCAGAGTAAGGGCGAAGACACGCTGGACTTCAGCGACTTCGGAACCCCGGTCTCGATTGACCTCAGCAGCACCAAGCAGCAGGATGTGGGCGGCGGGTTGCTTCTGACTCTGAAAGGGTGGTTCGAAAACGTAATCGGCACCGCATTCAATGATCTCATCACAGGGAACAAGATGGACAATGAGATCCAGGGATTGGGTGGCGACGACACGATCAACGGTGGGAGTGGAAACGATACACTGCTGGGTGGAAGCGGAGTAGATACGCTCAACGGGGAGGCAGGCGATGACCTGCTGGATGGCGGTTCCGGCCCAGATACGCTTGACGGCGGCGATGGCTATGACACCGCCATGAACCATCAAACCGTAGACCAGATCTCCAATATTGAGCTGGTCATCCCAGAACCGAAGGCTCCCGCCCCATCAGCCAAACCCGCCCCACAGATTTCTGCTCAGAATTTCACCTACTGGTTGATTGAGGACTTCGACAACCTGCCCTATGGCCCAGTTAACGGGTTGGAAGGCTGGAGCACGACGTCTGGTTCATTCCAGATCGTCCAAAAACCAGCAGCCCTGCTCCCCTTCACAGGCACGATTGCCGATCCACAGCTGCAGGGATCGGCCCAGGTTGAAGACCATGTCCTCCAGGTCACGGCATCTAGCGACGCTCAGATCGAGATGAGCAGAGCGCTGCCTCTGCTCTCCTCAGGAAAACACACGCTGCTCTTCAATATCCGGCTCTCCGACACTACCAATGCTAAAGTCGCCGCCTTGAGCCTGGGCACACATGCCGGGGAAGCCTGGAATAAGAAATTCCAGATCGTCTTCGGTTCCTCGATGCGGGTTTTGCTGACACCGGAAGGTAAAGAACTCATCCTGGTGGAAGAACTCTTCACCGAAGAGTGGTATGCGGTGCAGATTGACCTGGATCTCGATCGAGGTTTGATGACCATCCGGGTAAACGGGGAAGTGGTCGCTGAAGCTGTGCAGATGCAGGCTGGCGCGATCTCCTCCCTCGACCTGACCGCATTCACCGAAGCGGGAAACGCAGCATTCGACGACATCATCTTCATCGGCCAGGCAAACTAAGCCCGCTGACGACCTGAAACCATTCACCTCAAGCGCTCGATGGAAGTCTCCATCGAGCGCTTTGTTTATTTACACCATAAGTTCAATCAAGAAACTGGTGCTGGACGGGGGTCTGGTATGTGGTATTCATCGAATCTCTGCCCAGAGAACATCTTAGCCTCGGAGAAGCACCCATGCCACGCCAGCATTCTCCGCCTTCAGCATGGATGCAGCATGGTGCATCCTGGCATAGTTCGGAAGCAGCCATAGATGGCTTTGAACTGCTTAATATAGGATCTGCTCGGGCAGCACTATCGACTTGACACTGGATCTCCATCCACCCATTGGAGATAAGCACACCAGGTAGAGGCCCGGGCATGGATTAGGATTCACATCCAGTCTGGACACAGATTACCCGATCATCCGGATGGGTCTGGATGGGGAAGCGTGCCCATCGGCTGGTGGGGGAACTGAGGGGATGTCTAAGTGCTGAGTGAGGGAGCGATCTAGAAGGTGATCATTGGATCGGCTTCAACCACGATGAACCCCATCCGGCCTGTACCCTCCAGGCAGGTTTGAAACGCGATGTGGGGGCTGCCTGAGTAGTGGATCTGCTGGATGTCTTCGACCGAAAACGCAAAGCTGCAGCCTTCACAATCCCAGGAGCGGAAGGGGCCCTGGAACCCATCCGCCGTATAAGTCTGGGCTTCATAGGCAGTGATACCGCGAGAGATGTACCATTCAACCCGGCCATCTCCGTAAACTGCGGCAATCTGTCTACCCGCTTCCAGTTCATATAAAGCTGTTCCCCCGAGATTATTGTGGATCATTAAAGCTGTCACGCCGCGCTGATCAGCCCAGTTATAGATTGAGGCTGTGTTCAACTCTTGCGGGACGTTAACCCCGTCGCCAAGAACGACTTCATACGCGAGCAAACCTTCGACCCATACCCCGGTCAACTCCCCCGGCATGCCGTTCATGACCGAACTGCGGAAAGCAGGCAGTGAGGGTGTCTCGCTCGAAACGAGCAATTCTGGCAGCCGGCCGCCGCTATTGATGCCTGTGAAGGGCAGTTGTCCCTGCAGTGCCGATATGGAAAGTGAGAGCAACAGCAGCGCAGCCAACCCCAGCAGCAAAGCGATACTCAGCTTCGCAGCCGGGTGCTTCTGGATCTGGATTTGCTTCTCGGAAATCTGCATTGTTCTGCGCATCTCGGGTTCTCGGTTGGATCAACTTTCTAGATATCAACCTGAGATAATGGTACCTCTGATCGGCTCGCGAGGGATCAGGTCTTGGCATGATTCGAACACCCACCCCAGGTAGGATTTTTTCATCCCCCTGTTGGGGGAGGATCCAGCAGAGTCAGTTGGCAACGCGGTAGCGTTCTTGGCCGGAATGTCCGCCATACGGTGGAGGATCCTCGGGGTGTATGTGAGAATCGGGCAGAGGAGGGGAACAACCGGGGAGCGGCAGCAGAGTCAGATTCAGCCAGCCCGGCAGTGCGATGTGCCAGTTGACCGATCAGGTTGGTCAGACTGTTCGGCCAGGATCCGTGTATTTTCCTCTAGATTGACCAGCAGGAGATCTACGAATCAGCGCTTGATTTCGACCGACAGCTGGCTAAGTTCATCCAACTCTGAGTCTTGGAGTTTGAACGTCATGGCTAGTGCGGCTTCTCGCGCTTGCGAAACCCGGGAGGCGCCGGGTATGGCAACCACGATCTCACCCTGGGAATGGATCAACCAGTTCAAGGCCACTTGCGCCGGGGTCGCTTCGTAGCCTTGGCCGATGCGTTCGAGTGCGGCCACGAGGGGCTGGCTCGACTCGAGCTGCCTGCGCAGCCGCATGCGCCTGGGTGCGGGTATCCGTGAGAGCGCAGCCGGGTCCTTATGATAACGGCCCGAGAGCAGACCGGAGGCTAATGGCCCCCAGGCCACAATGCTCACCCCCAGCTCGCGTGCGGTTTCGAGGACACCATCCCGCTCGATCGCCCGATGGAGCAGGCTGTATTGGACCTGGTTCGCTGCCAGTTTGAGGCCGCGCTTCTCCAATGCAGCATAAGCCCGCCGCATCGGCCCGGGGTTGAAATTGCTGACACCGACATTGCGAATTTTTCCACCCGCGACCAGGTCGGCCATCGCCTCCATCTCGGCCTCCGTGGATGAAAGCCCCCACGGTTGGTGGATGTAGTACAAGTCGATCGAGTAGGGTTCTAGGTTGCGTATTCGCCGGTCGATCGTGCGTGGGATATTCGCTGCGCGGCGCATGATCGGGAGCCATTTTGTCGCAACGATAACATCCCGATCAGCCTGTCCACTCGCCTTGAGCCCAGCCGCCAGCCCTCTTTCGGACCGGCCGCCCCCGTAGATTTCAGCTGTATCGAACCAGTTGATCCCACCCTGTAACGCAGCCTCGACAATGGCATTCATCTCATGCTGTTCAATGTCTGAAAACATGAAACGGAAAAAACCGTTCGATCCCGAAAACTGCATGACACCCAACCCGATCGGGGTTACGAATAAGTCTGACCCACCCAATCGTCTCAAGTTCGTTGAAGTTTCACCCTGCATTCGAAACTCCTATAGTGATCCGGGCATCATCACCCGGCTGTATGACCTTGAGAAGGATATCAGATTCCACCCGACCCAGGCACAACCCGGCTCGCGATATTGGTAGGGAATGTTAATTTTAGCCAGTGTTCCTCGGGAGTCCCACACGAAAAGCTTCCGTAGCGACAGCCACTCTCAGATACGGTATCAAGCTTAGCCATCCACTATCTGCGCGACGAGATAAACGACAGGTGGTCGAATCACAGGCGGGGCTCGATGGGCCCCGCCTGTTTCGTAGAAGACTGTGATTTCTATCAGCGCACGATGTCAAATGTAAGCACGACCTGGATATTGACGCTCAACTGTCCCTCGCTGACCGGAGGCGCACCACCGCCACCCCCCAGGCCGACAGCAGCTTCAAAGGATGTGGGATACCCGCTGTTGTAGATCTCGTTAGCGATGCGCGCGTCACCCAAGGAGACGCCCAATTCTGTCGCAAGTTCCTCGGCCCGTGCCCGGGCATCGGCTACTGCAGCTGAGCGTGCCTCGGCTGCCAGCGCACCCGAGTCATCAATCGAGAAGTTCAGGCCGTAGAGGTTGTTGGCGCCATTTGCAAGACCAGCCTCAATCACCTGCGGCATTGAGTCCAGCTGGCGGACCTTGACGCTGAGCGTGTTCTCCACCCGGTAAGTTTTTTCGCCGGTTGGAAGGCCGGTCAGGGGGTCATAGCGTTCTTCCGGCCAGACGGAGAAGTTGGTGGTCTGGATGTCTTCCGCTGCGATGCCAAGCCCCAGCATTGCCTGGGTCAAGCGCTCAACGGTGGCGTTGGATTGGCTCATCGCCTGGCCGATGTCCACGTTCGAGGTGCTGAAGCCCAGCTGGATCGTGCCCGTATCAGGCGCGCCAAAGGCCTCGCCAAAACCGGTCACGGAGATGGTGTCCAGGTAGCCCTGCGAGGACGGGATGGCAGCAGTGGTAGACCCGCTCCCCGCTGCACAACCGGCCAACGCTGTTAAAAGAACGAGCAATCCGGCGAGCAGAGCAAACTTTGTATATCGATGGTTCATGGATATCCTCCCTCAAGGGGTTGATTAGTGGGTTTGGACAGACGCCACACCGCGCCTGATCTACACACCCATTCTAACGCTGATGATGGTGAAAATGTTCCCCTACAAACGAAGCCTGACCAGGCTGTACACCTGTGGCTTGCACTCGCTATCTCCATCGTGACGGAAATCCCCCAGGAGGGGGATGCCGGTTCCCCCAGCAATCGATGAACATATTCATAGGACGATGGTGCAATCCGGTCTATTCTTTTCAAGCATTTATGAACATAATAAAGACTGATATGCATTGAGCTGCAGGAAGCGATTATCTCTGAGCCCAAACTGCAAGTGGGCCTCAAATCCCAGGGTATTACCAGATCCCGGTTTATTGTTGGGGAGCCGCCTTGGTACGAGACAAGGCTTTGCGTGTGATCTTGGTTCTTGGCTCCTGGAGGAATGCATGGCTAACACGAACTTCATCCTCACGCTGGGGAAAGTGCTCATTGCCGCTGCCTGGGCTGACGGCGAGGTCACGAATGCCGAGATTAACTGCCTCAAGGACCTGCTCTTTCAGATTCCTGGTCTCACAGGTCGGGAGTGGGCCTCGCTCGAAATGTACATCGAAGCGCCGGTCGGTCCCGACGAGCGTGACCGGCTCCTGGATCAGCTGCGGACGGCGCTGCGCTCCTCCAAGGATCGCAAATTGGCTATCGAATTCATCGACCGGCTGGGAACAGCAGATGGTGCGGTCACAAGCGAGGAAACAATCATCCTCGAGGCCATGAAAAGCGAACTGCAATCAGCCAGCGTCGGCCTATTTGGTCAGCTCGGGCACGTTCTGGACGACGCGCTCCAACGCCGTCAGGCTGCGCTCCAGGAAGCGCCTAATAGGGAAGCTCATTTCGAGGACTACATCAAGAACAAGGTCTTCTATGGCATCCAGCGCAGGATCGACCTCGATGGACGGGAATTGAACATCCCTGAGCCCAGGCTTCGAGGATTGTGCCTGGCCGGCGGATTAATGGCGCGCGTTGCCCATGCAGACAGGGAGATCACGCAGGGCGAACGCCAGGCGATGGTCGCCGCCCTGCAGGCAGGGTGGGATCTCGAACCCGATGAAGCGGAATTCGTCGTTGCTGTCGCACTTGACGAAATCGGGCCGGAGATGGACTACTACCGGCTGACCCGGCAGTTCTTCACCACCACCGACGAGGGCGAGAGGAGCCGCTTTCTTGAGGTGCTGTTCGCCATCGCTGCAGCGGACGGGATGGCCACGAATGATGAGATCGAGGAGATCCGCACCATCGCCAATACTCTGCGCCTATCACACCGCCAATTCATCCAGGCGAAATTATCAGTTCCGAAAGTGAAGCGGGCCAATTGAAGGACTAGTCAGGGAGATCGGAGTCGATAACGATGATGAATGAGGTCGTGATCGAGGTTCACAATTTTAGGAAGGAATATAACGGCTTTACCGCCGTCCCCGATCTCAGCTTCGATGTCCATCGAGGCGAGATCTTCGGGCTGCTCGGGCCGAACGGTGCAGGGAAGACAACCACCCTCGAGTGCCTGGAGGGGTTGCGCCAGTTGAGCGCTGGGCACCTGAGGGTTGCCGGGGTCAATCCGTCCTCCGACTCTCGCCGGCTCCACCCCCTCATCGGCGTTCAACTTCAGACTTCCGGGCTCCCGGCAAACATCACCCCGGAGGAGGCGATGCGCTTCTTCAGCGCCTATCATCATGTCCAGCCAGACTTCAACCTGCTCGACCGCCTGGGTCTTGGAACCAAGCGCAACGTTCAGTATCAACAGCTCTCGACCGGTTTGCAGCGTCGTCTCTCTCTCGCACTGGCATTAGCGCATCAGCCACCGGTGCTCTTCCTGGATGAGCCAACGGCCGGATTGGACGTGGAGTCGCGGGTCGAGCTGCACAAGCTGTTGCTCGAGGAGAAGTCCAGAGGGACGACCATACTCCTGGCGACACACGATATGGCCGAAGCCGAGGAACTCGCAGACCGCATCGCCATCCTGCTGCGGGGCGAGCTCGTAGCGGAAGGCTCTCCGATTGACATCACCGCAACCGGCGCTGGCCTAACAAAAATCTCTGTCCGTACTGAGAACGGGTGTCTTTCTGATGCAGCGATAACCCTGCCGGCGATCAGCCAGCGGACCGAGAAAGAGGGGTACCAAATCTACTTCAGCACCGATATCGGCCCGACCGTTTCGGCCATCATCAAAACCGTCGAGCAAAAAGCGGACAAACTCATCGACTTGCGCGTAGAACGGCCCTCACTCGAGGATCGCTTCCTTGAGATCACCAAGATTGGCGGTATCGCATGACAGCCTTCCTCAACCACTTCAGCTTCGAATTCCGCACCGGGATCCGCGATAAGAACCTGCTCTTCCTGAATTACCTGTTCCCACTCATCTTCTACTTGATGATGGGCTTCATCATGGCCGATATCAACCCCGGCTTCGTCGAGACAATCGTGCCGGGTATGGCGGTCTTCGCCGTGATGGCAGCCTACCTGATGGGAGTTCCAGTTTTTATCGTCAAGGCGCGTGAAGACGGCATCTTCCGTAGTTATAAAGTCAATGGAGTTCCACCTTTACCCATCCTGCTTGTGCCAGCCCTGACCACAACCCTGCATATGACGATCGTGATGCTGCTGATCACACTCACTGCCCGGCCGCTTTTCAACGCTCCGCTGCCTGCAACGTGGTGGACTTTTATCGTAGTGTTCACAGCATTTGCAGTGGCGATGGCCGGGATCAGCGTCATGATCGGCGTCCTTTCACCCAGCACCAACTTCCAGGTCATGTTATCCCAGTTGATCTTTATCCCGTCCGTGCTACTCGGGGGGATGATGGTGCCGCTGAATATCCTACCCACAGCCGCCGTAAGCGTGGCTCGGCTTCTTCCCGCAGCACAGGCCATGAACGCCTTCAATGGCCTTGCGATGGGGCTACAAGCTGACTTCAACGCCTGGGTGTCGGTTGCAGCGCTGGTCGCGAGCGGGGTGATTGGATTCGGGCTGGCAATCTATATGTTCAATTGGGATCCGAAGAATGCTGATCAGCGCGGGCATATGCTGCTCGGCCTGCTCGTGCTTCTGCCCTTCGCTCTTGGTATCCTATTAGGCTGAAGGCACCTGCGCTTAACTTCGAAAGCTCATCCGAACCCATCCTGGCCATTACCGCAGCACCATATACGCGCTGGATTGCTGCCTCGATCGACTGTTGGATGAAGCCAGTATCAATACGAACGGCTCCAGTCTGTAAAACCTGGAGCCGCTTATTTCTTGCCGGCCCTCCCCCGGCCTATCATCAGTAGATTGGCTGGAGAAGGATGGTTCATACGAGATCAGGCTTTATCGTCAAGCTCGGCTTTAGGTGCGTTCTTCCTCACCGATTCGATTCCGTTCTTGCAGGCTGCCTTTGATGTGTAGCCTTCGCCCGTCGCAATCACCTGGTTGTTATTGGCCAGCAGGCGCCAGCGAAACTGCCCCTTCTTATCTTTGTAGATCTCAAACTTTGCCATGGTTGCCTCCGATATGATCAAGAGCGAGAATTGGTTCTGAGTATACCGGATTAGTGTCGAATCTTGAACTATAACCATACGAGGTATCAGCAATTGGAACACTATCCACCTTCACAAGCAGACCCGGGGCTGTTATGATTCATAATTGCACAATCGCGCACACCTCGGCGGTCTGCCGCCGAGGTCTTTCTTTATGAGGTTGTAGAACGCTGGATGTTAGAAAAAAGGCAGGAAATTCGGAATATCGCCATCATCGCCCATGTTGACCATGGGAAGACTACCCTTGTCGATGGGATGCTCAGGCAGGCCAAGATCTTCCGTGAGAACCAGACTGTCATCGAACGCGTCATGGACTCGAACGAACTGGAACGCGAACGCGGCATCACCATCCTTTCCAAAAATACTGCCATCTCCATTCCCGATCCGCAGCTAGGCTCGCCGGTCAAGATCAATATCGTCGATACACCCGGACATGCCGATTTTGGAGGTGAGGTCGAGCGGGTCATGAACATGGTGGATGGAGTCTTGCTGCTTGTGGATGCGGCGGAAGGCCCCATGCCGCAGACACGGTTTGTATTAAAGAAGGCGCTCGAGCTCGATCACCGCGCCCTGGTCGTGATCAACAAGGTCGACCGCCGCGGGGCCGATCCCTCGCGGGCTCTTAACCAGACTTTTGACCTGTTCATCCAGCTTGGAGCGACAGACATCCAGGCGGATTTCCCGGTCGTCTATACCAACGCTGTAACCGGCCAGGCCGGGCTCACACCCGACCTCGGGCCAGACCTCGCCCCCTTATTCGAAGCCATCCTGCGCCAGATACCTGCCCCGATCGTAGATCCGGATGCGCCGTTTCAGATGCTCATCACCACCCTTGGCTACGACTCATACCGCGGCAGCACCGCCTCCGGGCGGATCAACGCGGGGAGCATCCACACCGGAGACCCGCTGATCCGTATCAAACATGATGGAACCGCCATCCCGGTTGAAGCGCGCTATCTCTACCAGCATCAAGGGCTGGATCGCATCGAAGTCGAGCAAGCACGGGCCGGGGATATCATCGTCATCGCCGGGTTGGAAGAGGTTGCTATCGGGGAGACGCTTGCTGACCCGGAGTATCCTGATGCATTGCCGGTGATCCATGTCGAGGAACCCACCGTGAAGATGAGCTTTGCCGTCAACAGCTCACCCTTTGCTGGCCGGGAGGGCCGCTGGAGCACCTCCCGCAAATTGCGTGAACGTCTCTCCACCGAACTGCGAACCAATGTTTCTCTGCGGGTTGAGGACACCGACTCGGCCGATAGGTTCATGGTCTCTGGCAGGGGTGAACTGCACCTGGCGATCCTGGTGGAAACCATGCGGCGTGAGGGGTATGAGTTTCAGATTTCAAGACCCGAGGTCATCCTGCGTGAAGCGGATGGCAAGACACTCGAGCCTTTTGAAGAAGTCTATATCGAGTGCGCACCGGATGTCGTCGGAGCCGTGGTCGAGATGCTTGGAGCACGGCGGGGCCAGATGCTCGATATGCGTGATCTAGGGGATGAGATGACCCGCTTGAGCTACCTGGTCCCCACACGGGGTCTGCTCGGCTTCCGCTACCACTTCATGACCGCGGCACGCGGCGCGGGCTTCATGCATAACATCTTCCATAGTTATCTGCCGCTCGCCGGCGGCCAATTCGGCCGCTCGCAGGGTTCGCTCGTAGCCTGGGAGCCCGGCACGACGACGACCTATGGGCTGAAGAATGCCGAGACACGTGGATCGCTCTTCGTTGATGCTGGGGTTGAAGTCTATGAGGGCATGGTTGTGGGAGAGCACCAGCGACCTGGCGATCTTGTCGTGAACGTCTGCAAGAAGCGTCATGTGACCAACGTCCGCCAATCCTTCAAAGAAATCGACGAACGCTTGACCCCTCCACGCAGCATGAGCCTGGATGAGTGCATCGAGTATCTGGGTGACGATGAGCTGCTGGAGGTCACCCCTGAGAGTTTACGACTGCGCAAACGGATCCTCGACACACATACCCGCAACCGGGACACCAAGCGCACGCGTGAAATTCTCGAAGCCTAACTGCAATAATCTAGAATATCGGGGAGAGGGTTTGCCCTGCAAGACCCGTTAAGTGTGTCCCGTCTGCAGCCTGCCAGGATAAGGACTACTTGTTCTTGATTGGATCACCCTTGCGGCGGTTCAGCTCGAGCGCCTGACGTATGAATGCAGTAAATTGATCTGCATCGATGGCATCGGGGCTGCTGAGCTTGACATGCCGCATTTTTTCCCCATCCCCCGAGAGCAGCCCGTGTGGGTCATCCAGATCAACCCCACGCCAGAATCCGAAATTCACAGCGTTCTTGAAGGCTTTAAAGTAGGCGAAGGGGCCATCGCTCTCGTATACCGGCTGCGCCCATTTAATCGACTCTTTGGCCTCGAGCGCCGCTTTCATAAGGATGGCGCGCCCCTGGGCGGCGATCTCTGCTTGCCAGGGCTCCAACCCCTGGATGTAAGCATCAACGGTTTTTTCGGCCATTCTGCTCCTCCTGCGGAATGCGTTCAAACCAGCCGGCACCGAAAGATGGATGGTTTAGCATCTGTATGTGCAGTACACCCGAGGACGCGGATTGGAATTCTCAAGCGTATAGTTGCTTACGTCAGTAAGCCCCAACAGGATCCAGCAAGCACAGCCATCAATCGACCACACTTCCCACGCCCCGGTTAATATCTTCGAAGTTCTTCGGCTACAGGAAGGCGAAGTTCAATGTCATGATCTATCCATGAGAAAAGGAAGAGCCCCTGGCATCCAGGGGCTCTCTTAGGTGTCAGATCTGGTTGGTTAGACGATGGTTACGTTTGCAGCCTGCAAGCCCTTAGCGCCTTGTTCAACCGAGAACTCAACGCGCTGGCCTTCTTCCAGGTTGCGGAATCCGTCACCCTGGATTGCGGAGAAGTGTACGAAGACATCCTCGCCACCTTCACGCTCGATGAAACCGTATCCCTTGCTACCATTGAACCATTTGACCGTACCAAGAACTCGTTCCGACATTTCTTTTGCCTCCTTCAGGCATGTTGATTGGAGGTGCTTGTCTCGTTCCCGACGGTCGTTGGGTATTAACCAAATCGGCCCAGGCATTTGCAGCCTCGGCCTATCGTTCGACGTCCTGACAGAACTTGCATGCAACCTTCGTGTCGTAAGATTACCACAGGTTTCCCGAATCGCAAAGGGTGATTCGTGCACTCGTTTTGGAACCTATCAAGGTTCCAGCAGAAGTACTTATACCAAAGATTTAAGGTCTGAGCGCGCTTATCTCGAGGGATGACACTCAAACAGCGACCTCGGGCAACTGCTCGGAAGGTGTGGCTGGCTTAGCAGGATCGATGGCCGAGATGCGCATCAAGTACACAGCCATGCTGGTGGCGATGACCATCAGTCCGGCGCCACCAAGGAATACGGAGCGCGGGCTGATCTGGGCGAAGGCAAATCCTGACCAGACGGGGCCGAAGATCAACGCCAGGCTGCGGGCAGCCTGGTAGTAGCCAAGCAGCCGACCTCCCATTCCGCGTTTCCCGTAGCGGGTCATGAGCGACTGCAGGCTTGGCTGGGTGACGCCCTGGCCGAACGCGAACGGGGCGAAAGCGAAGGCGGCCAGGACCGGCGAGACCGCCAATCCCACACCGATCATGGCGATGAACAACGCCAGGTCACCAATCACCAGTACCCGGTTCTCACCAAAATGTCGGATGAGCGGTTGCAGCAATCCCACCTGGGTAACGACCGTCAGCATACCGTGCAGGGTCAACATCAACCCGATTCCGAGTTGCACCTTATCGGCCGGGATCGTATCCGAAAAAAGTACCCGGTCAGCATACAAGGCAAACGTCGCCGGTAACGCCGAGAAAGCCAGCGTGGAGAAGAAGGTCACCCCGAGCAAGACCGCAAGCGAGCGCTGCTTGAGCAGGACCATGAGAGGGATCCCGGCCGCCTCACCCCCGTCAAATCGACCCCGCTTACCTTCGGTAATGGTTTCGCGCAGTGAAAAAAAAGTAAGCAGGAAGGTGAAGGACGTGATAATCGCTGCGCCGATAAAGGGCACTGTGGCACCATAATTCACCAGGATCCCGCCGAAGGCGGGTCCAAAGATAAAACCGACGCCGAATGCGCCCTGGAGTAAACCCAGACCATGGGCTCGCTCATGCTCTTCGGTCACGTCGCTTACATAGGCCTGAGCCGTAGTAATGTTCCCGCCCGTTAACCCGTCCAGGATGCGAGCAACGTATAACATGACCATCCCCCCGCTCAGTGGAAGCCAGGCCAGCATTCGATCCAGCACCAATCCCAGCGGTCCAGCAAAGATGAAGAGTACAAAGGCCAGGATCGTCCCGAGTTGGCTGATTAAAAGCACCGGCCTGCGGCCGATCCGATCAGAGAGACGTCCAAGATAGGGGGCGGCAAGGAATTGGGCAGCGAAGTAGGCTGTGGAGAGCAAGGTGACCTGGAAGATGGTCCCGCCGAAGGCGCCTTCAGCGTAGAGCGGCAGGATCGGCAGGATCACCCCTGCGCCGAGGATATTGGTAAAGATTACGAGCAGGATCGGCAATAAACGTCGAATCAGCATCAAATACTCCGCGGCCGAGAGCGGCCGCGGGGTCAATCATAACATGTCGATGGAGGGGATCGAAACCGTCCCGATCACTACTCCCCACCAAGCGGTGGCCGGGGTGTGAGCGTCGCTGTAGGATGTGGTGGGATCACGATTGCGATCCACTCCGTATATCCATGCTTCTCAGCGGTATAAATCCTTGCGCTGGAGGGCTCTCTGCACCCTGGCTCATCGATCAAGATCGCTGGTGGTGTCCAGAACTGCAGCGGCGTGAATCGAAGCTGACCTTCCTGACAGAGCCAGGCCTCGATCAAGTATCCGCGATTATCATCCAGGCTCATCGGAACCAGATCCCAGTTGACCATGATCTCGGTCCCAATCCGACCTGAACGCACATTCGGGGGTGGCCAGTAGAACTGGGTATAGGGCAGCAAGGTGCGGATCTGCGGCACGGTCGAAACATCGCCTGTAAGTTCGAGTAAATCTGTTTTCACCCAGCATTTGTCGGTGTAATTCCAGGGATCGACGTAGACCCACGATCCGTCCTGATTTCTCCCCAGCACGGTTACCCTGTTGGTCGGATACAGTCCCCATTCGTAGAGGTACGCTGAACCTGGCCCATAGCGGCAGTTCGATTGCTGCAGCACGCTGCCACGTACTTCTGGCGTCTGGGTTGGGGTAGGCGTATTGCTCGGGGTTAGCGTGATCGTGGGCGTGGTAGTGATCGTGGGGGTGACAAACAAGGTCGGGGTGTGGCTCGCCGTCGGCGATGGTTTGTTTGTACTGGTTGAGCTCGGACTGGGTGTCGCAGACGGCGTCACGGTCACGGTGAAGGTTGGAATGGGCGTGAGCGTCGGTGTCGGTGTCGCGGTCGAATAGCGCGTCCAGAGCACCCCACCCCCGAAGCCGAGGGCGATAAGGACCAGACTCAACCCAAGTAGGATACCAATGCGGCGCATGGCACTGATTCTCACCGCTCAGCGGCGCTCCTGCAAGCGGACCCTGGTCATACTCCTTCTGACCTGCCCTTGATCACGGCCGCGTCAATCGGGTCTTGTATCATACCCGTGCGCTTTTTCCCTCGGGGCCGACCGGTGTCAACCTGAGAACCGGGATCTGCCTTCCCTCTGTACGGGCATGGTATGCCGCGTATCCACTAAAGTGTCTAACGGCATGCTCCCATGCTTCCAACTTCTCTTCACCGGATAATTCGCGGGCGAAGTAGGTGTGGGTTTCCGAGCGCCTCATAACCTCAACCTGCGGGGCACTCATCAGGTTGTAGTACCAGGCCGGGTGTTTGTGGCTGCCGAAGTTGGTTGCGATCAGCAGCAATCCGCCACGATCCTCGATTGCCAACAATGGCGTGATGCGGGGTTCACCAGTGCGGGCACCCTTCGACCGGACAAGGATAACCTCGTAACCGGTAAGCAGGGTCGTCGCCGTTGTGCGGCCCCGCGTCAGGCTCAGGATAGCACGATCCCACTTCTGCAGACGGGAGGCGACCAGCCGTGAGCCCCAGTGCGTCGAGGCCATCCTGCGGATTGCCCGCTGCCACCAGCGCCCTTGTGCAGGAGAGCCCATCAGGTTTGGTCTCCGCTCGAGTCATCCGGGCTGGCCTGCGAGCCGGGATGTTGGCGTGTTCCTGCATTCCGGAGCTTAAAATCCGCCCACTGCGTCTCGCGTTGGAGGACCGCGTTCTCAGCCAGGATATACATGTAAAGCGAAAGCATACGACCCCGGTCGATCCCGCTCCACAGGCGAATTCCGGGCAGCGCCATCTTCTTCCCCTTCCCGTGCAGGACCATCCAAGTATCTAAAGGGCTGCTCTCAATCTCCCTGATCTCAGACCAGCGTATGCTGTAGCGGCCAAACCAGGCCAGGTGCGTAACCCCCTCAAAATCGAGCTTTGTCCGGCCAACTGCCAGCAAATAGACCAGGCTGATCAATGCCGAGAATGCGTATAAGGGTACGAAAAACCAAAACCCCGCCCGGGCAAAGATCACGGAGAGCGTGCCGAGCGTGACGAGTCCGATCCAACCAATGAGCCGCGCCCCGCTGTGGGTTGTCTCGAGTGGAAAGCTGTAGTCCGTAAAAAGCTCGTGCAGAACAGAACGGAATTCGGAATAACTATCAATTTCTTTATACGCTTCGGCCTTCAGCGCTGCTGGTGGGACGTACTGCCGGATGACATCCCAGGTCCGAGCCTTATCGAAGGTCCCAAGGTAGATCTGGCGCGGACCCGTTGGAGTGGTCACACGGAATATCCCGATCTTTGCGACAGCCTCCGGCTGCCACACAGCCTCGATCTCGTTCCAGTCAACCTGGACCTGCAGCCCCCCCTGACTGGAATGGATCCCGCGCGCATCCAGGATGATCTTGTTTCGCCGGAGCCTGAGCAGGGTCCGGTCGATGAAGATGAGCACAGCCAGGTAGGTCAGCCCAAGTAGTGCAATCCGCCACGGTATCGATCGCACGAGAGCGACGATCGCCAACATCAGGCTGACGATCACGACCAGGTTCAGCAGTGAGAAGATCGAATAACTGAGCTTGGTCCGGAGCACAATCGGTTTCATGGCCACCGGGGAAACCTGGACGAGTGGAGAGCGGCAAAGGGCATGTGGGTAGCCTAACCTGTATCGCCGGGTCCTGTCAGCATGACCCTTGTCCGGTATCGCAGATTACTTCGAAACCAGAGCAAGCAGCATCTGACAGGTTTCCGGATTAGCCAGCCTCGAGGATCCAATGGGTTGCAGTCGCTGAAGCGAAACGGACGCCGTTGGAATCGTGCACTCGCGCTTGAAAACGAAGCCAACGGCCATTCTGTTCGATCAAGCGAGCCTCGACCAGGATCGCGGGGAGGCTGGCGACCACACCCTGACTGTATTTCATCTCAAGCCGCCTGGTAACGTTTGGGGGTGCTAAGAGCATGGAGAGCGGCCCTAGCGTATTGTCGACCGCGGCTGCAATTAGCCCTCCCTGCATAAGGCTATAGGGGTTGAGCCATTCCCGGAGAACGGGGAAACGGGTCCGTAACACGCCCTGTTCCAGGTCGAAGCTCAGGAACTCGCCGCGCATGGCCTCGAAGGATGGAGGCGGGATCAGGAATTGATCGAGCTGATCACCATACCGTTTCTCAAGAACGGCAAGGATCTGATTCATCACAGAGGCATGCGCCATCGTTGAAATATGCTCTCTTTCCGCAAGTTATAAGGCTATAAGGATTTCCCGCAGTGCCTGAGCAAAACTCGCGCTTTCTGGGTCCGGGGTAACGAAGTCGATTTCCTCCGGCCGATTAACGCCCAGGCCCAGCTCAACGGCGCGGGCAATCTGCTGCTGCCCAAAGACCGGACCAAGCTGGACCTCAGGTGTGGTTCCAAAGTAGCGCAGGATCGCCACCGCCACGGAATCGATGGCTACCCGGTCGCTCCCGGCCAGGATCACTCGTGGGGAGACCTTAGTGCCCCAGTCAGGCCCGCCATCAACGAAGGCTTCCATGCCATCGAGCAAGATAAGATCTGGCTGGTATGCCTGGTTGATTTCGGCGATCATCTCGCGCTGGAAGGACGAAGCATGCAGTTCGTTCATGAAATTATGGCCGTGACCCGGGATGCTCTTCGCTGCCGCACCGACGGAATTCTTCAAGGAAAACGTAAAATGGCCACCGTAGCGATGCGTCTTCAAGCAGCAAGTCTGGATGACAGCGTCGGCTTCCAGGAGTGGGCGGGCGAGTGCGAAACCCTGGCTCCAATGGGAGTCCTCAGGCTGGAATAACACCCATCCATCCCCACCAAGATCATCGAGGACAACCGTCTCCAGACCGAGCTCCGCTGCCAGGGTATCGATCCCCTTCTGCCGCATCACTGCCCCCGTATCGCCCATCCCGCTTCGATCGCCGATGGTGATGCTGGCCGGGTCCATCCCCTCCAGCAGCTTCACCAACTCGGAGAGTGTCTCGATGTGCGTTGAGCCGGGAAAGGCATCTGCGCTGTTCAGGTTTGGTTTCAGGAAGAGCCGTTTCCCACGCAGCGGCGCTGGTTCCAGCCATTCGACTGCAGTACGGATGCCCGCCGCACGATCATCGGTTCGAACCAGCACGACCCGCCCGCGCATATCCGCGGTGGGTTGCGCGGTGGCCGGCTGGATCGCAGTGGGGGTTGGGGGAAGTGAGGGGCTTGGGGCAGTTGCGGGTGCAACGCTCGCCTTCAGGGGCGCTTCACCTTCCGGAAAAACCCGGGCACATGCGCTGATGATGGGCGTTCCGAGTGCCGCCCCTGCAACCGCGGCCGATAGCTTGACGAAGGTCCTGCGCTCCATTCGAAACCCTCCCAATACCATGTAAGTTGACCTTGGGATAATCATAGCACCTCTGCCAGGGTGAAGGGCGCCTTGACATATCGATATTCTTCTATATAATTTGGTCAGGATGGAGAAAAAACCAGCGACGCTAGAAACGGTTCTTTTTGCCAAAGCATTGGCCGATGAAACACGCCAGCGTATCATGAAGCTGTGCTGCTGCAATCCGCTCACGGTCGGGGAATTGGTCGAGCAGATGGCGGTCACCCAGCCCACCGTTTCCCATCATCTTGCCATCCTGCGCAATGCAGACCTGGTGATTGTCGAGAAACGCGGGCGGTATGTGCTCTACCAGCTCAACCAGAGACATCTGGCACAGAACTGCTGCCAGGTCGCTGAAGTTTTCGCCCCCGAGCACCCACTGGAAGCGAGTTCGTAGAAAATCTTTTTTTATCCAAATATATCGAAGTATGTAGATATGTCTATAAAGGAGAAATCACCATGGCTAGAATCGAATTCGAAGACGAGCATGCGATCCGTTCCCAGGTGCGTGAACATTATGGCCGTTTGGCAGACCAGGCCGGGACGAGCGAGGCCTGCTGCTGTGGAGGTTCGGGCGAGCCTAATCGTGCGGATGCGACCGGGTTGATTTATAGAACCCCAGAAGTCGCTGCGCTCCCGGAGGAGGTCAAGCAGCTCTCTGCTGGTTGTGGGGATCCGGTGACCCTAGCCTCGCTCGAAGTGGGGCAGAGCGTGCTCGACCTGGGAAGCGGTGGCGGGATCGACTGCTTCTACGCCGCGCAAAAGGTTGGGCCGCAAGGCCAGGTGATCGGGGTTGACATGACCCCAGCCATGCTCGAAAAAGCACGACAGAACCGCGCGCAGCTTGGGTTGGATAACGTGGAATTCCGCTTGGGAGAGATCGAGCGTCTCCCCGTTCAAGACGAAAGCATAGATGTCATCATCTCAAACTGCGTGATTAACCTCAGTCCGGAGAAGGACCAGGTCTTCCGCGAGGCATTCCGGGTGCTCAAGCCAGGCGGCCGGTTCGCCGTGAGCGATATCGTCCGCGATGGTCCGCTTCCAACACAGATGCAGGAAAGCCCTCAATCATGGTGCGAGTGTGTCTCAGGCGCTCTGGATGCAGCTGAGTTCATCCAGGGATTGGAAAAGGCCGGGTTCACCGATATCAAGCTCGAACGAAATGATTTCAGCAAGGTGCTGAAGGATGAACTGCTCGAGGTGGTTGGGGTCGAACCTGCAGCGAGCAATGAGAAAGGATCGCAGAGAGCATTTGCGCTAATTGATATCGTTCCCGTTGAGATCGAATTAGGTGGTGCAAAACCTCCCTATAGCGCCCGCATCACTGCCCGTAAACCGGTGACTTAGGGGTTCGGAGGAGAGAATATTGGATAGGGCTCGCAAGCCCGTTCTCCCCAGGTCGTGACGCTCAGGGAACTTCCATGACCGGATGCCCCGGCACAATCGCCTGGAAGATGGGCAGGTAGAGCACACCCGTAGGCCCGATCAGGTTCGTCCGGCCAACTACGATGTTTTGGTTTGCGTCCACCACGACATCCGCCATGCGGTACATGATCCCGCTTGATTCATCGAACACGAACAGGCTCAAATTAGCTTCGTCTCCACCAGGCACCTTGGTTTCATCATAGGTGAAGTGGATCTTCGCCATTTGCACGGGCATAGGTGTCGTCAGACGCACAAAATCACCGACTCCGCCGATATTGCCGGCAAATCCGGGTACCCCCACCATCGCTTCGGCCGTGAATGCCTGGAATTGATCTCCCATACCGAACAAATCAACTGTGACGCCGAGTTCCGGGAATTCGATGATTTGCAGATGGAATTCCTGGCTGTCGGGGATCCCATCCCGGTCCGAATCGACATGCAGCGGATCCGTCCCAAGCCTGGCCTCGCTCTCATCGCTCAGGCCATCACCATCCGAGTCGCCCGTTTCCTCGCCCATCATTGGCCCCAGCAAAAGCGCCATGTCTCCAGTCCCATCCCCATCGGTATCAAGCCTTCCGGGATCGCTGCCAAGATCACGTTCAAGCGTGTTCACAAGTCCATCAAAATCGATATCCTCGTCACCATCCAGGATTCCATCGCCATCCGTATCGGCAAGACCGGGTGAGCAGAACGGCGCAGTATAGGTTGCCTCGAAGTAGTCGCTTAACCCATCAAGATCCGAATCCAACAGGAGTGGTGACGAACCATACCCGAGTTCGACAAGATCCAGCACGCCGTCCTCATCATAATCTTCACTGTAGCGAATGCCCCAGACCGCTCGCACCGCGTTCGCTGCGTCCCAGGCGTTCATTTGAGAACCCAGTCCGTTCAAGGCATCACCATTCCGCCAGGCTTCCCGCCCCAGTTCAAGCGCCGTGTGCATTCTGTCCAGTTCGGTGCGAGCGCTTTCCACCCCTACCTGCGAAATTTCATCCTCGTTCATGCTTTCGGCGGAACGGGTGATGACAGTGGCATCCGCGGCAACAGCGTCGACGATGAGTCGATCGGCGAGCAGCAAGCGCACGAGGGCATCTTGGTAGGCTCCTAATAATACCGGCTCCAGATTTTGCACCCGGAGCAAGGAGAGCAGCCGCTGAGCCAGCTCGAGATCATGTTCAAGGATCGAGCGTTCCACGAATCTGGCCTCGTCCAGGAACAGCGTGGAATCGCTCGCCAGACGCTCGATCAATGCTGGTGCGACCTCCCGGGGCCCTGAACCCTGAGTGCTGCTTACACCACGCAGGATCTGGACGACCTCCGCCCTCAGATCGAGCGCATCTTTTTCGGTCATCTGGTCGGGAAGGGCTTCGATCTGCTCAATCAGTGATGCGGGTAGCGGACCAGTCGGGGTAGCCGTGCTCCCAGCCAGCATCACTTGAAGGTCGGAAATGGCCTGGGGTAAATTATCGATGGCTCCGGGGAGATCCTCGATGACCTGGCACCCGCTGATGGAAAACAATACAGCAACCAGTAAGATAGGAAGTACCGTCGAACGTTTGAAACCTGATCGAACCAACATAGTATGCTCCCTCCGTGCATCGATGAAGCACTCTACACACCAGATTTCAGCGTATAGGTGACCTAATTATGCTCGATTGAGGGGAGTCGATCAACCGGGACCTTCTTCCTCCCAGTAAGCATTGGATCAACTTATTCGGCTGACTGGCCATGCTGTCCAGGCTTGATCCTGTGTCGCGATGGCCTGCTTCACCTTCAACCGGTCCTCTTCTATACTTGGACACATGCCGACATTCCCGCGCTACCCTATCCTGCACCCTGCATACCTGCCCCTCTTCGCCTCCTTGCTGGCCGGCCGAGAGCGATCCTTTCGCTCTGACGCCCACCGCCTGGCTCAAATGATCCAACCCCAACCCGTCACGATCGGATCCATACCAGAACCCGCTCCCGCAGGTCTTGTCCTTGCTGTCAATCACTACCATCGCCCCGGTTTCGGTGCCTGGTGGATCGCTCTCAGCCTGGCTTCCGTCCTGCCATACGAAACACACTGGTTGATCACCTCTGCCTGGGTCTATCCAGACAGCTTGCGGACGCGGACGATCACACCGCTATCACGCTGGGTCCTGCGCCGCATCGCAAAGTGCTACCATTTCACCCCCACACCACCCATGCCTCCCCAGCCACAAGATTACAACCATCGGGCGGCGGCGGTTCGAAAGTTGTTGCGCACCCTGGACCGAATGCCGTTGCCTGTCCTGGGCATTGCCCCGGAGGGCGCTGATGCGTGTGATGGCACGCTGCAGGTACCCGCCCCTGGGGTAGATCATCTCCTGCGCATCCTGGCAAATCGCCGACTTCTACTCGTCCCGGTTGGGATCCACGAAGCAGACGGCCAGCTCCGGATCCAATTCGGTGCCCCGGTCTTGCCCGGCAGTCTCAACGCGTGGGTTGAAGGAGATCTCACGGGACGGGTCATGTCCGGGATCGCAGCTCTACTGCCGCCACACTTGAGGGGAGCCTATGCTTAAGAAGCACAGATGAAGGATCGCGTCCGGACGCTCGAATTGGTTGGCCTGAACGCCTATTGGCTGGGATTATCGTTCATGTGGAACAGCCTGCACGTGCTTGTCCTCCCGGCCGTGATGCTGTCGTTTGTTTCAGATGCACGCAAAAACACTGCTCTCGGCCTGCTGACCTTCCTGGGATTAATCGTGGCGATGGTTGTCCAGCCGGTGTCGGGTGCTTTGAGCGATCGCTCTTCAACCCGGCTTGGCCGGCGTCGGCCCTGGATTATCGCTGGTACAGGGCTCGATTTACTCTTCCTGGGTGTGCTGGCTGTTGCTGGAAATCTGCCGCTCCTCGCGCTCGGCTACTTTGGTCTGCAGCTCACTTCAAACCTGGCACACGGCCCGGCCCAGGGACTGATGCATGATCGCGTACCGGCCTCGCAGATGGGTGCCGCCAGCGGGGTAAAGAACATATTCGACATGGCCGGCCTGGTGATCTCATCCTTGCTGATCGGCCGGATACTCGACCCCGAACGCCTTGCATCCTCCATGGGCGCCATCGCCGTTTTTCTCCTGCTCGGGGCTTCTATCACCGTGGGAGGTGTGCGCGAGCAAAGCCTGCCCATCAAGCCGGACAACAAACGCCCAGCGGGAGATATGCCTAGCCTTGATGGGCTTGGTCTGCGAAAGTATCCAGCGTTCTGGAGCCTGGTCGGGGCGCGCCTGCTCTTCCTCACGGGTGTCTACGGCATCCAGACCTTCGCCCAATATTTCATACGGGACACGCTCGCCGTGAGCAATCCTGTCAAACTTACCGGCGACCTGCTGGCTACAATCGTACTCACCTTGATTGTATTTTCGGTCCTTGCCGGATACCTGTGCGATCGATTCGGAAGAAAACCCCTACACGTGGCGGCTACCATTTTCCTGGTCGTCGGAAGCCTATTGATGACTCTTGCCGACAGTGCATCTGCGATCCTGGTCTTCGGCAGCATCATCGGTGCCGGAATCGGCCTCTTCCTCAGCGCCAACTGGGCGCTTGCGAACGATCTGGCACCCAGTGGGCAGGCGGGGAAGTTCCTCGGGCTGACCAATATCGCTACTGCTGGAGCAGGAGCGCTTAGCCGGCTCGCAGGCCCAGGGATTGACCTGATCAACGGACTGCGCCCGGGCCAGTATCTCGGCTACACCGCTCTTTTCCTTGCGGCAGCTCTCCTGGCAGGATTGAGTCTGTTGATGATCCGCAAGGTACCGGAAGCAAACACGGACCTTTCCGCGTGAACTTGATCGATCGCAGATCTTGGACGGTGTGAGTTCGTGTTCCAACCCGGTTTCCATATGTGAGAACGCAACTTCCAGGCTGGATTTGTTGTAGGATCGATTGAAGGCAACCTATCTGGGTTCAGCACGAAGGTACCCGGGCGAATTTCGTTCTTTTTGTGGGGCATGATCAACATGAAGAAAACCTTGCGGCGGCTGTTGGTGATCCTGCTGTTCTCGGTTTTGGCATCGTTTGTGGCAGCGACGCCCACCCCTGGGCACCCCGAAATCGACCGGGAGGCCGCCATCCCACCCAGCACTGTATAATTTGACCCTGTCCACGACCAGGCTCCACCCGTCCTGCATGACCCTTCCTTCCAGGAGCCGGTGCCGCTCCCCGGGCCCATCAACAAAGCGGGTGCTGAGGATTCACCCTTTATCACACCTGACGGGAAGATCCTGTTCTTCTTCTTTTCGCCCTCCATCGAGCAGCCACCTGAGGAAGAGCTAGTAGAAGGTGTTGCCGGTATCTAATGGTCACATCTGGAGTCGGGAGAATGGCAACTATCCGGAAGGGGTGGGCGGCATCGACCTTTGGGTAACACATCGGACGGACGCCGGCTGGTCTACCCCGGATAACCTGGAGATCCTGAACAGCGTAGAGGACGAGGGTTGGCCGTTCGTTTCCAGCGACGGCATGGAACTCTAGTTCACTCGCTGGTATCAAGAGGCACCGGCGATCTATCGTTCCAAGCTCCTCGACACGGGTTGGGGGCAACCCGAACTGATCCTCTCCCAATTCGCTGGCGAACCGACTCTTGATGCGGCCGGAAACCTCTATTTCGTCCGCCACTTCATCGATCAAGGTTAACTTGTGGAAGCCGATCTCTACCTCGCGCTGAAGCGCTAATCGCCCAATCCAATCCCCCATGCCAACTGCCAGGGTGTCTGCATCCTGGCAATGTCTACTTGCATTTAGACGATCACGGTAGCCAGTGTCTATCGATGTTTGATTTATAATCTCGCCAGCGCTAACCTGGGCTGACTGGTGAGCATGCCCCTCCTTGCAGGTTCGGCTGGTTCCAGAGCCTGGTACATTCATGGGGTATGCCATCCTCCAGGATTTGGGAGTAAGGTTGACCATCCTGTCTTCAGGAGGACGAATGTTGCGGCTCAAGGCACTTATCAGATCTGGCTCACTACTCTGCATGCTGATCCTGCTCATGGCCATTTCAGGTTGCACTCCAGGAGGGGCCGACACCACTCCTACCCTGGCAGATTCGGGGAGTCCAACTACCCCCCCGGTTATTGTGACCCC
>DAOUEJ010000107.1:0-24385 GCA_034430615.1 Anaerolineales bacterium
GCGTTGGATTTCGCACCGATCATCGCGGAGGAACCCTGTGCGGTTTCCTACCGCTGGGTTACGGCGTCCGCGCAGGGCATCATCGTTCGTGCCGCTGATAACGCCGTGGCCCTCGATCTGGATGGGGACGGATATGAGGGGACAGGGTGGGTCGTTGTCTACTATCACATTGCCGAACAGGGAATGGTGCAGGAGGGCGCGCACGTTTCATTGGATGACAAACTGGGGCACCCATCCTGTGAGGGCGGCCAAACAACGGGCACACATGTGCATGTGTCCCGAAAATTCAACGGCGAGTGGCTGTCAGCCGATGGCCCGGTTCCCTTCGTTTTAAGCGGTTGGCGAGCGGTGGCGGGTGAGCGGATTTACGCCGGCCAGCTGGTTAAGGGTGAGCAAGTAGTAACGGCAGATCCGAGTGGCCGGTCGGGTTCGACGATCCGGCGCTGAGTGGGCAATGCCCATCCCGGTAAGCAATCTTCGGGCGAACGGCCAACCCCTACGTATCTGGGAATATGTGAATCGTGTTCGGATTTCTTCCGCCCATTTGTTTTTTAACCTTGACTCCATCAGTGAATATTTTTTAGCGAATGAATTCCTGGGCAGGGTGAATTGCATGACCTGGAATAGATGAGGCAGGAGGAATTGTCGAGTTGGATGTTGTTGGGTGAGACAAAGTTATAAAAAACCGCTATGATGGGATTCGTTAAACAAGACCCGCCATTCCTATGCCAAACCAAACAGTCCTTCTGACCAAGATTCACCCACCGCAAAGCAACGCCCGTACACTGGGGCGGCCCAGGATCACGTCGGCATTGTTGGAAGCCCTCCACTACCGGCTGACGGTGGTGCAGGCCGGCGCCGGGTATGGCAAGAGCACCGCGGTCATGTCATTAATCGGCCGGCATAAACCGCTTATCTGGTACCAGGTCTCGCGTGAAGACGGCGATCCCTTTGTGTTCCTCCAGCACCTGCTTTACGCCACACGGATTGCCCTGCCCAATCTAGAAGGTCTGCCGATACCCTTCCTCGAATCCTGGGATGGTTCGCGCGACCCGCTGCCTACGCGTGAGGTCCTTTACCGTTACCTGAACGAGTTGAATGAGGGTTTGGACGAACCCGTGCTGATGGTATTAGAGGATATCCATCTCGCTTCACATGAGCTAGAAATATCCGGGGCACTTGATGAGCTGATCAGCCTTGCGCCTGCTCATCTGCACTTTATCCTGACGACACGCCTTCCGCTTGATCTTGCCAGCATGTCGCGTTGGATGGCGCGAGGGCAGCTGCTCCAGGTTGATCAGATGCTGCTCTCCTTCACCCCGCATGAAATTGCACAACTCTTCCGGGAGCGATATGGGTATTCGTTGACTACGGACGAGGTGGAATTCCTAATCGATGCCACCGAGGGCTGGGCGATCACGCTGCAGCTTATCGGACAAAGTTTGGGAAGCAGGTCAGTCAGTAATGTACGCCAGGCGCTGGATTTCCCGTCTGCATCTTTAGATGCCCTGTTCGAGATCCTGGCCAAGGAGGTTCTCATCCTCCAAACACCAGTAGTGCGTGAGTTCATGCGTATTACTTCGATCCTGGATGTGATGACGCCCGAAGCATGTGATGCGCTTCCCGGCGTCCAGGACAGCCAGGCGATGCTCGAAAAACTGCATCGGGAGGACTTGTTCGTTCTCAAAGTTGCAGAGGGCGTGTACCGCTATCATCATATCTTCCACCGTTTCCTGCGCCGGCAATTAAAGGAAGCAGAGGCGCATGCATGGCATAAATTGGCTTCCGATTACTACATGGCGGCCAATGATATGGATGCCGCGTTCTATCATGCACTTAAGGCTGGGGATGAATCTACCGGCGCAAGCGTCCTTACCGCGTACGGCGAACATCTTCTGCGCAGCGGCCGCTATACCACTCTGAATGGGATGTTGGGAGCGCTCGAACCCGAGATGCTTCGCCAGCACCCTGTTTTGCTCTTCTTCCTTGGGGATCTGGCACGACTGCACAGCCGATTTCAAGAGGCCTTGGGTTGGTACCAGCAAGCGGAAGCCTTGTGGCGTGAACGCGGCCAGATGGAGGGGGTCAGCCGGGCACTGCGTGGGCGAGCGCGTGTTTACCTCGATACGGTCAACCCCAGCAAGGCTGAAGAGCTTCTGCAACAGTCGCTGCGCCTCTCCGACGGAACAGCAGACCGGGACACGATGGCCAATCTCTACGAGCTACTGGCTGAAAATAAACTCAATGCCGGTAGAGGCGATGAGGCGGAAGCTTTTCAGCGTCAAGCCACAGAACTTCGTCGTGAGGGTCCAGCAGACTCGCAATTGCTCATCCGGGTCCTGCTGCGTACCGGGCGGCTGGCAGAGGCGCGCATGCAGCTTGAGCAGTTAGCTGAGGTCGAACGGATAGATCCAGTCCAAAAACCGCGTGCACACCGTGAGACTCACCTGCTTTTATCGATTATTTATGCCATGCAGGGAGAAGCTGTGGCTGCGTATGAATCGGCGCTTGAAGGCACCCGGCGGGGCGAACAACTCGGCTCACCCTTTGTAAATGCAGTGGGGTATATGCGCCAGGGGCATGCCTTGATGATGCTGTCCGATTCAGGGCAGTACGAGAAGGCGATCGAGATGTTCAATGCCGCGATCGAACTTAGTCGTTCGCTTCGCATCCCACGGCTGCGCGTGGAAGCCTACTGGGGGCTTACTCGCGCCTACGGTTACCGGGGTGACCTGGTCGAAGCCGTTCGATCGGCACAGATGGGCATTGAAATCGCGGATCGTGCCGGTGATGAGTGGATTGCTTCACTCATCAAAAGCACGATGGGTGCCTGTCATATCCTGGCTGGTGGGAATGAAGAGGGGCAGATTTGGCTCAGCCAGGCGATGCATGGCTTCCAGGAATGCAGTGATCCGTTCGGGCTGACCAGCGCCCGCTTGTGGCGCTCGATCGGTTGGTTCGATAGCGGTAATCTGGATCAGTTCGGCGATTCATTCAAATGGGTCCTCGATGCCAGCCTGCGCCATGACTACATGGTTTTATTGACCAGGCGCACCTTACTGGGCGTTCCGGATGAACGGCGGATGGTGCCACTGCTTCTGCATGCCCGCGATCAGGGTTGGTCGAAGGGATACCCTGGCCGGCTGCTGCATGCTCTCGGGCTGGGGGATATTAAGATTCACCCTGGTTACCAGCTGCGGATCGAAACCCTGGGTGGGTTCAGTGTGTGGCGCGGGCGTGAGCCGGTTGCCTCCAATGAATGGAAGCGTGAGAAATCCCGTCAACTGCTGCAGGTGTTGATCGCCCACCGGGATGCTCCACTTGATCGGGATCAGATTTGTGAGTGCCTGTGGCCCGGCGCGGATCCCAGTCCCAGCCACCGCAATTTCAAAGTCGCGCTAAGTACGCTCTATCAAGTGCTTGAACCCCAACGGGAACCAGGCAGCGAGTCAGCCTACATTGTCCGGGAGGGTTCCACTTATGCTCTTCGACCAGGCTCTGACCTGTGGTTGGATGTCGATGACTTTGACATCGCCGTCCGTGAGGCCGAACTGATCGTGGATGATGATCCACAGGGCGCGCGTGAGAAGCTGGAACGCGCGCTTATGCTGTACCAGGGTGATTTCCTGAGCGACGCCCGCTATGAGACCTGGGCAGCTACCGAACGAGAGCGTTTGACCGTCCAATTCCTGAAGAGCAGCGATCGTCTGTGCGAGCTATCCTTGATCACAGACCCAGAATCGGTGATCGATATATGCCAACGTGTGCTTGCGCTGGACAATTGTTGGGAGCGTGCATACCGTTTTATGATGCGTGCCTATGCCAAGCTTGGAGATCATGGCCAGGTTGCGCGCACCTTCCAGACCTGCCTGGAAACGCTGCGCTCGGAGCTGGATGTAGCCCCAGCCTCACAAACCTTCGATCTCTACCGCACGCTGATCGAATCCCACGAATAACCCTGGGTAAGATGTAACTGCGGCGTAACATAGACTTGCTATGCTGAGCACAGGAGGGTTGTGCTCTTGCCATTATCACAGGAGACAAACATCTCCTCGTTTCTCCTCCGATTTATCGATGTCACACAGCCGGTTGATCAAGCTGATACCGTCTACCGTGGCGTCATCCGTCACATCCAGTCCGGTGAGGAATTGTCCTTTACACGTTGGATCGAGGCGATGGAATTCATCCAGCACTATTTTCCGGTTGAAGATCTGGATCCCAGCATCGATGCTGAGGCGTGAAAGAGCTGGCTGGATCAGAGATTGGATAATCCGATCTCGGTCACCAGTGTATGGCGGCGATCGAGAAAAAGGAGAGCAAGATGCGATTGAAGGATCGAGTTTGCATGATCACAGGTGCCGCTGCCGGGATTGGCAAAGCCGTCGCGCTCCGTTTCGCACAGGAAGGTGCGATCGTCTGCATTTGTGACCTTGACGAGGCGGGTGGTACAGAAGTTGCGCAAGAAATCGGTGGATCGTTTCATAAGGTAAACGTCGCCGAACGGGATGAAGTCCAGCGCTGGGCCGAGGCAGTGCACGCTGATCACGGCCGGATCGATGTCCTCATCAACAACGCCGGCGTGCTGCGTGATGGCTTGCTGGTCAAGGTCAAGGACGGTGAACTGGTCAAACAGATGCCGGAGGAGGAATTTGACCTGGTGATCGACGTGAATTTGAAAGGTACTTTCAACTGCGCTCAAGCAGTGGTGCCCTTCATGATCCAGCAAAAGCAAGGCGTGATCATAAATGCCACATCGATCGTCGGGCTGGATGGCAACTTTGGTCAGACCAACTACGTCGCCTCCAAAGCTGGCGTTATTGGGATGACAAAGGTGTGGGCGCGTGAACTCGGACGGTACCAGGTGCGCGTGAACGCCATCGCACCGGGCTTCACGCTGACCGAGATGGTGCAGCAGATGCCAGAGAAAGCCCTGGAGAGCATGGTGTCCCATACACCGCTGGGTCGCATGGGGCAGCCCCTGGACATCGCCAATGCCTATCTCTTCTTGGCCTCGGATGAAGCCAGCTTCATCACCGGGGTCACGCTGCGTGTCGATGGCGGGATCGTGGTCGGGACGTGAGCAGCAGAATGAAGCGTCATCCACAAATTCTCTCCACAGGAAGCTACGTCCCGGAACGGGTGGTCACAAACGCCGAGATAGACGTGATCTTGGGCGAACCGACCTCTGCCTGGTTGGAAGAGAATGTCGGCATCCTGGAACGGCGTTGGATGGCTGACGACCAGACAACATCCGATCTGATCGTAGAAGCTTCCCGACAGGCGCTCTTGAGGGCCGGGATCAAGGCCGAGCAGCTGGATCTATTGATCGTCTCGACCGATACCCCCGACTACCTCTCACCAAGCACTTCAGTCGTGGTCCAGGATAAATTGGGAGCGGTGAATGCCGGCTGCTACGACGTCAACAGCGCCTGCGCTGGATGGGTGACCGCGCTTGACCAGGGCGCACGCTATCTTCTGACGGATACAGACTTGAACTATATCCTGGTTGCTGGCGGCTACGGTATGAGCCGCTTCCTGAATCTCAAAGACAAGAAGACTGCCAATCTCTTCGCGGATGGTGCTGGTGCGGTCGTGCTCGGTGTTGGTGATCAGCCCGGCTTTCTAAGCAGCAATCTGCTAGCCAGAGGGGAGTTCCATGATGCCCTGGGGATCTACACTGGCGGCGCCTGGCGTCCCTGCACTCCAGAAAACCTGGCGGCGTATGGGGCGCCGCGTGTCGAATTTGTCAAGAAGTTTCCGAAGACATTCAACACTGAATACTGGCCGAAGTTGATCGCTGGCGCCTTGAAGAAAGCCGACCTTGACTTCGATGATGTCGATCTCTACTTGTTTACGCAGCTCAACCTGCGCACGATCGAGGCCATGATGGAGACGCTCAAGCAGCCCATTGAAAAAACCTATTGGGTTATGCACAAGTGGGGTTACACCGGTTCACCATGCGTGGCCATGGCACTCGATGACGCCATCAGCGCTGGGCGGGGTCCAAAACCGGGTCAGGTGGTGCTGTTCTGCGCCAGTGGAGGCGGCATCAGTATGGCGGCCTCGGTCTGGCGTTGGACAACAGGCTGATAGGGAGCAGAATGCCCTACATCGACACTCCGGAGCTGACGATCCACTACCGCATGAGCGGTGCAGGTCTGACGCCGATCGTATTTCTGCATGGCAACTACGCTTCTGCCCGCTGGTGGGAACCGCTGCTGGCCTGCGTGCCGGGCGCATACCGTGCCCTCGCACCTGATTTGCGCGGCTGTGGCAGTCGCGAACACCACACCACGCGCACGGGTTATCTAACGCGCCGTATCATCATTAATGACCTCGTTCTGGATCTGGAGCGTCTCCTGAGCGGTCTCGAGATTGAACGGGTGGTCCTGCTCGGTCATTCGCTGGGGGGGGGTTGGTGGCGACCAGCTACGCGATCCGCCATCCGGAAAAGGTGATCGCCCTGGTTCTTGAAGATACTGGCCCGGCCGGGGGGATCAAGTTCGGCTCGGTCACCACCAATTTCCTGCTCCTGCTGGAAATAAAAAACCGCAGGATGCTCCAGCTTTGGCTACGGCGGGCCGGGATCCCGCAAACAGGATCGCTTGCCAGGTCACTGGTCGACGACGCGCTGTCGGCTTCGCGCGGGCTCTACTACCAGTTCGCTCGGGCAGCCGCAGCCTGGAAGGCGGGTGACCGTGTGCGGCACATCACCGCCCCTACCCTGCTGCTGTGGGGGAGTGACGACCGGGTGATGCCCAATCATAACGCACAAGCCTACCTGAAGCAGATTTCGGGCTCGCGTTTGGTGTTGATCGAAGATGCGGGTCATTCACTCCATCTCGAGCAACCCACGCGATTTGTCGAGGAGCATTATGCCTTCCTTGATCCTCTCATCTACCGTGGTATCCGTGCCCGCGTGCTTGACTGTGCTGAGCAGGAATGGGAGTCAGAAGCAGTTGCTTGAGGTTGTATCTTTACAGAATAGTCAATGCGAGGATCACGTCCGAAATTATCCTCGGGGATAGAGGCCCATGGCAGACCAACCCACTTCACCGGATCGCTCCGGCACCATTAAAGTTGAACAAGGTACTCGCCAGATCTACTGGGAATACTTCGGCAAAGGCGAACGTGAAGTCGTCGTCCTGTTGAATGGCCTGGCGATGCTCACCAAGTCCTGGCACCGCACTGTGCCGCTGCTGCAACCCGAGTTCGACCTATTGTTGTACGACTACTTCGGTCAGGGTCAATCATCCCAGGAGGATGAGCCTTATTTCATCGACAAATTCGCCGAGTACTTGATCCAGGTCATGGACGCCAACGCGATCGATAAGATCCACCCTATCGGCGTCTCCTATGGTGGTTTCATTGCTGCCGAGCTAGGCCGATTGTTCCAGGATCGGCTGCACACGTTGACGCTGTCCGGCATCTTGCTGACGAACGAGATCCAGTTCCAGATGTACCACGATATCTCATTGATGTTCTACAAGCACGATGATAGGGCGTTCGATATCTACACCCACTATCTGTACGAGAAGATCTTTAGCGAAACCTTCGCCAGGCGGATCTATGGTGAAAAGATGGAGAAAGGTCGCCGCAATTTTTACGATCGCTATCGCGATAAGCGCTACTGCTTGATCCGCCTGACCGAGGCCCAGGTTCCATTCTTCGAGAATATCCGAATGGATGAGAATGCCTATCGCGACATCCAGACGCCGACGCTAATCTTCACCGGTGAGGAAGACAGGGCCATCCCACCCTGGCAGCAAGGCAAGCTGCTGGATATTCTGCCGGTCAGCCGCCAGATCATGCTAGCGGAATGCGGTCATATGACCTACATGGAGAAACCAGAGATCTTCTGGCCGACGTTAAAGAAGTTTTTCTCTCTGAAGACCATCGAGTTTGAGCTATGAGAGCGTCCCATCTGATTCCTCCGGAGGTGGATGATGTATATCGGTGACTACCTGGGGCGGCGTAAGATCTATTCACCCGACAAGCTTGCAATTATCGATGCCGGCAAGGATCCCGAACTTCGCCTGACCTATCGCGAGTGGAACGACCGTGTGAACCGTTTCGCCAATTGGTTAAAAGATGAGCACGGGGTGGGCAAAGGGGACCGGGTGGCGATCCTGGCCCGCGATGGCGTCGAGCACCTGGATTGCTTCTTTGCCTGCGGGAAACTCGGCGCGATCCACACTGCGCTCAATTGGCGCCTGCACTGGCGCGAACTGGTTGCGCTGATCGAGGAAACATCACCCCAAGTCCTGATCTATTCGGACGATTTCATCGAGGCCGTTGGTGAAATTGAGAAGGCGACGCGGGATGGGGCTCATGCGCTCAGCGCCTTCCTGCATATCGAAGGCGACGGGATCCCCGGCTCCATCCGCTTCGAAGATGTGATCGCAAGCGCGGTGGATACGTCCGTCACCTGTGACAGCCTCGAAGCCGAGGACATCGCCTGTTTACTCTTCACGGGAGGCACGACCGGGCTGCCAAAAGCTGCGCAGATCAGCCACCGTCAAATTTGCTGGAATGTGCTTAATACTGTCATCCACGACCTGAGCCATGATGACACCTACCTTTGCGTGTTTCCACTCTTCCACGCCGGGGGGTTGTTCGCCTACGTCTCATCCCAGGTCGTCTTCGGGAACACCACCATTCTCACCCGGCAGTTCGATCCAGAGCAGGTTCTCGCCTTGATCGAGCGTGAGAAAGTGACCGTGTTTGCGGGGGTTCCTACGATGTACCAGATCATGACCCAGGCGTCGAATTGGGAGAGCTCAGATTTGAGCAGCCTGCGTTTCTGCACCAGCGGAGGTGCGCCGCTTCCCGTCCCACTCGTGGAACAGTACACGAGTGAGAAAAAGATTCGTTTCAAACAGGGCTTTGGGATGACCGAGTATGGGCCTGGGCTCTTCGCGCTGCCACCCGAAGACGCCATCCGGAAAGCCGGCAGCATCGGCCGGCCGAATTTCTTTGTGGACGTGCGCGTAGTCGATGAAGGAAACAAGCCGCTTGGTCCGAACGAGCGTGGCGAACTGCTATTGAAGGGTCCCAGCGCCTGTTCGGGATATTGGAATAACCCGCAAGCGACTTCTGAAGTCATCGATGAGGATGGCTGGTTCCACACCGGTGATATCGTCGAATACGACGATGAATGGTATTTCTATGTCCGGGACCGGAAGAAGGACATGTTCATCTCAGGCGGTGAAAATGTCTACCCGGTTGAGATCGAAAACGCACTCTACCAGCATCCCGCGGTTCTGATGTGCGCTGTGATCGGCCTTCCCGATGAGAAGTGGGGCGAGATCGGCGTTGCCTGTGTCGTGCTCAAACCAGGAAGCAACACGACCGCGGACGAGCTGATGGGGCACATGCAGGACCACTTAGCCCGCTACAAAGTTCCAAAACGGATAGAGATCATGGAGGCGTTGCCCTTATCAGGCATGGGCAAGATCCTGAAGCGTGATCTGCGCACCCAGTTTACGGAAGGGGCGTAACCGGTGGGTGGCACGCACGCCGAGGGTACGTGCTCATTCAATGCAAACCAACGCTACATCGTCGTCGTTCAGGAAGAGAGGTGAACATCGTGGCATCACGAAAACTCGGTCGGAGCGTCGCAGTTGTCGGGGTGGGAATGAGCAAGTTCGGTGCATTCCCGGGCCTGGCATCGCGCGATCTGTTTGTCAAGGCGTTTAAAGAGCTGCGCTCTTCGGTCGATAAAGGATTCGACCCGAACGATATCGAAGCCCTATACCTCGGCAATTACAGCAGCGACCTGTTCGAAGGGCAGGGGCATAATGCACCCTGTATGGCGGATTGGATTGGCCTCGCGCCACGGCCAGCGACCAGGGTCGAAGACGCCTGTGCCAGCGGGGGTGTCGCGCTTCGGCAGGGGATCCTTGCCATTGCCTCCGGCATGTATGACGTGGTGCTTGTCGGTGGGATCGAGAAGATGACCGACCTGCCGACTTCGCAGGTTACCGATGCACTGGCCACGGCGAGTGATGTGCTGTACGAGATCCCGGCTGGTTTCACCTTCCCTGGTTTCTACGCTGCCATGGCGACCGCCTATATGCACCGCTATGGCGCCCCCCAGGAAGCCTTCATGCAGGTCGGGTTGAAGAATCACGAGAACGGTGCTTTGAACGAAAAAGCACAGTTCGGTACGACGATTCGTCAGGTTATGGATGGAAAGATCGCCAAGGCAAAGGCGAAAGGAAAACCGGTCCCGACCTGGGCAGATGAGATGGCATTCCTGCATGATGAGCGCGCCAACCCGGTTATCGCATGGCCGATGAGGTTGTTCGACTGTTCACCAATCTCAGATGGGGCTGCGGTTCTGCTGCTGGTGAGCGAGGAAATCGCCAAACGCTTTTCGCAGGATCCGCTCTACATCATCGGGACAGGACAGGCCAGCGATGTTGCACTGCATGACCGGGAAGACCTGACCACACTCAAGGCGGCGCGCATCGCCGGGCAGCAGGCGTACGAGATGGCTGGCGTCACGCCAGAGGATATCAAGGTCGTGGAAGTGCACGATTGCTTTACCATTGCCGAGCTGATTGCAACCGAGGACCTCGGCTTTTTCAAGCCGGGAGAAGCATACGCCGCCGTGGAAGAGGGATTGACAACGCGCATTGGTCCGCGCCCCGTCAATACCTCGGGCGGCCTGAAATCGAAGGGGCACCCCGTGGGAGCTTCGGGAATCGGCCAAGCCGTGGAAATTTGGAAGCAGCTGCGGGGGGAGGCTGGTGAGCGTCAAGTCACTGGTGATTTGAACCTGGGGATGACCCACAACGTAGGTGGCACAGGCCAGACATGCGTCGTGCACATCTTTGAACGCAGGTAGCCTTATCCGCATGCTGCCCAGACAACGTCTCAACTTGTCCTAAGGAGATCATTGATGCAGGAGGATAACTTCACACAAGTCGAGTTTTACGCTCATCTAGCTGAGCATAAGCTCATGGGGTCTGTTTGTAATTCATGTGGGACGATGTATCTCCCCCCGAAGCCATTGTGCACGGCGTGTTATAGGGAGGAGATGGCCTGGGTAGAGCTCGAGGGCACGGGTGAACTTCAGGCCTTCACTACGATCCACATCGCACCCACGGCAATGCTCGAAGCTGGTTACGGCAGGGATAACCCTTACTGTACAGGGATTGTGAAATTGAACGATGGCTTGTCCATCAGTGCGCAGATCCTGGGTGTCGATGCGACGAAACCTGAGGAAATCGCGATTGGGACCAGGATGCAAATCGAGTTCATCGATCGGGGTGAGGGCGAGGAACAGAAAACGTTCCTGGCTTTCCGTCCCATCGAGTAGGTGCGACATGGCTTTCTGTGAGATCGACGGGACAAAGATCTTCTACGAATGGCACGGGCCGGATGATGGGCCGGTGCTCGTTCTGAATAACGGCGTGATCATGAATGCCGCCACGAGCTGGATCTTTCAGACGGAGGCGTTTTCCCAGGAGTACCGGGTTCTTCAGTACGATTGCCGTGGGCAAGGCCAATCGGATCATCCGCCTGGACTATACTCAATGGAGCAGCATGCAGCTGATCTGGCCGGGCTTCTCGAAGAGCTCAATGTCGAGGCGGCGCATATCGCTGGCATCTCCTACGGGGGTGAGGTGGCGCAGGCTTTCGCCCTTGCGTACCCGCAGCGGGTCGAGAGCCTGATCCTGTGTGACACCGTCAGCGAGGTCGGTCCCGAGCTCGAGCTGGTTGTCCTGAGCTGGATCGACGCGCTTAAATCCGGGGACCCGCTGATGTTCTTCCACGTCACCGTTCCCTGGAATTTCTCCCCCGCTTTCATCGCGGCCAACCAACCACTCCTGGAGGATGCGAAAAAGCGCTATGCGCAGTTGGATTTCCCTGCTGTACAGGCGTTATGCGAGTGTTTCCTGCAGGTCGACTTCACCAGCCGCCTGGGAAAGATCACGGCGCCCACCTGCATCATCGCCGGCGAGCAGGATTTGCTCAAAGGCCTCCGCTATGCCGAAATATTGAAGCGTGGGATCCCGCAGGCGGAGCTGCACGTACTCGAGGGAGCCGGTCATGCGAGCTGCTGGGAGAGGCCGCAGGAGTTCAATGCCCTGATCCTGGACTTCCTCGGTCGGACTCGTGAGCGGGATTTGTAACCGGGCTGCAACTGCCGGGTGCTAGGATGGGAAGTCAGTCGGCATCGATCCTGAGGAGGAGAGATGGTCCACGCTGGGAATCTACTCAGTAAGCGGGCTGGGCTCACCCCGGAGCGTATCGCTCTGGTCGACATGGAAACCGGCGTACGCTATTCCTACGCCGCATTGAATGAGAGAGCCAACCGGCTGGCCAACTTCATGCGGGATGGGCTCGGATTGCAGAAGGGCGACCGGGTCTCAATCCTGGCCCGCAACTCCATCGTCTATATCGATTTGTTCTACGGATTAGCCAAGCTCGGGGTCATCTTTGCTCCCTTCAACTGGCGGCTGACGGCTCACGAGTTAGCCTACATGGTCAAAGATCTCGAGCCGCGGGTGGTTCTTTGTGAACCGGAATTTGCCGGAACGTTGGAAGAATTGCGTAAGGGGGGGAATTTCGAGATCGTAACGCTGCGTGGGGCGGACATCGACGGGGGGATCAGCTACGAAGCTGGCGTTGGTCAGGCCTCTACGGCCGAACCTGAACGACCCGAAATGGACGGCGAGACACCCTACTGTATCCTGTATACATCAGGTACAACGGGAAACCCTAAAGGAGCCGTCATCCCCCACCGCCAAATCCTCTTCAACTGCATCAACACCGTCGTGAGCTGGGGCTTGCGGGAGACGGATATCTCTCCGGTTTATACACCGCTATTCCATGCCGGCGGGCTCTTCGCCTTCTTCGCCCCGCTGCTTTACCTGGGCGGGCGAATCATTCTAGCCCGGGACTTCGATCCGGAGGCCTCGCTACGCTGGATACTCGAGCAAGGCTGCACCGTTATCCTCGGCGTCCCAACGCTTTTCCAGATGTGGATCGACTCACCCTACTTTAATGAAGTCGATTTCAGCCCTGTTCGCTTTTTTATCAGCGGCGGCGCTTCATGCCCTCCGGATCTGATGAACAAATGGCGCAACCGCAAAGGGATCGTCTTTCGCCAGGGATACGGGTTGACCGAAGTTGGGGCGAACTGCTTCAGCATGACGGATGAAGATTCAGCCCCCAAGACAGGGTCCGTGGGAAAACCAATCTTTCACAGCGAGATGCGCATCGTTGATCCCGAGAGCGGACAGGAAGTCGTCACCGGGGAGGCCGGGGAACTGCTCATTCGCGGCCCGCATGTCTGTGCAGGGTACTGGCGCAACCTTGAAGCGACAGCGGAAGCCATCATCGATGGCTGGTTCCACACCGGGGATATGGCTCACCAGGACGAGGATGGGTTCTACTACATCGATGGCCGCTACAAGGATATGATCAAGAGCGGCGGCGAGAATATCTACGCTGCTGAGGTTGAGGCTGTCTTCAGAGAGCACCTCTCGGTAAAGGATTGTGCATTGATCGGCCAACCGGATGAGAAGTGGGGTGAGGTTGGACTATTGATCCTCGTGTTGGAAGGCTCCCAGCAGGTTGACGCAGGCGAGCTCAAGCAGTTTGCGTTAAAGCGCCTGGCGCGCTACAAGATCCCCAAAGGGTTTGTGTTCGCTGACAGCTTGCCCTACTCCGCCTACGGCAAGGTGGAAAAAACGAAGCTGCGTGAGAAATATTTATGACGGCCCCAAGAGATCTGGAACCGGATCTGTTCAAAGGCAGGAAAGAGAGGGACGATGATGGGTATCGTGACGATCCCAGGCGTTACAGCAGCGACAGTCGAGACAACCCGGATCAAGACAAGGGTATTGTTTTCCGACCTCGAAGACGGAAAGCCGGTCCTCTTCCTCCACGGCAATGTTTCTTCAGCGACATGGTGGGAAGAGACGATGGCAGCACTTCCGGATGGCTTCCGTGGGGTGGCGCCCGATCAACGCGGGTTTGGTGATTCGGAGGCTGAGAAGAAAATCGATGCCATGCGCGGCATGCGCGATCTGGTCGAGGATGCGCTCGCCCTGATGGATCATCTAGGTTTTACGGAGTTCCACGTTGCTGGCAATTCCCTGGGTGGCATGGTCATCTGGGACATGCTGGGGACCTGTCCCGCACGCTTACTCACCGTCACAGTCGCCGATCCAGGCTCCCCCTTTGGCTTTGGGGCTACGCGTGATGAATTGGGCACACCAACGACGCCTGATTTCGCTGGATCCGGTGGTGGTCTCTCCAACCCCGAGCTGATCAGGCGCCTGAAAGTGGGTGACTTGAGTACGGAGAGCCCGTTTTCCCCACGCAGCGCGCTGCGTACCTTACTTGTAAAACCGCCTTTCATCCCCGAGCGGGAGGATGAACTTGTCCAGGCCATGGTCAGCACTCATATCGGCGATCAGGACGTGCCCGGTGATTCGGTGCAGTCCCCAAACTGGCCGTATATGGCACCGGGAGTCTGGGGCGCTTCAAACGCCACCGCCCCCAAATATCAAATGGGCGTTGAAGAGATCTTGAATGCGAGCCCCAAACCCAAAGTGTTGTGGGTACGTGGGGCTGATGATTTAGCAGTCTCCGATACGGCAGCTTCGGATCCCGGCTTTCTAGGTCGAATGGGGCTGCTTCCGGGCTGGCCGGGTGAAGAAGCCTACCCCCCGCAGCCGATGGTAAGGCAAATCAGGGCCTTTCTCGATCGCTATGCCAACGCTGGAGGGGAGTACCGAGAGGTTGTCATCAAAGACGCCGGTCACGTGCCGTTCCTTGAGAAACCCGATGAGTTTAATCGAGCATTCCACGCCCATCTGTTGGATATTTGATCACAATGGACGCACAAAGGAGGTGACGCCTACTATCGAAGTCGATCGACCTAAGAGTGAACCAACAATCCAGTATGACCCCCATCTAGGAGGAGGGAATCGATGAAATCCACGTTCCGCATACTTTCTGTTCTACTCATCGCCGCGATGTTCCTGGCCGCTTGCGGTCCTGCCGCGACACCGGAACCAACCACAGAGCCGGTTGTCGAAGCGCCTACCGAGGCCCCGGTTGTCGCACCACCAACGGAAGCACCGATGGAAGAACCTCCGATGGCACTCAGCTGTGCTGAGCCGATCAAAGTCGGACTGATCACCGACGCCACCGGGGCTCTGGCAATCTACGGTGCGCACATGATCCGAAGCTTCATGCTCGGCATGGAATATGGCACCGGTGCGCCGGGCAGCGTGGGCGATGTGTTCACCGCTGCAGACGGCAGCAACACCTTCATGCTGGGGGATTGCGAGATCCAGGTGCTGCTTGGGGATGATCAGACCAACCCCGATCTGACGACCTCGATTGCACGTGAGTTCGTCGAAGTCGAGGGCGTCGATGTGCTCGTCGGCACAGTGAGCTCGGGTAACACCGCCACGCTGCAGGAGATCGCAGCCGAGAACAAGATCCCGCTCATCGTTGCGCCCGCCGCTGCGAACGATATCACCGGCGTTAACTTCAATGAGTACACCTTCCGCACCAGCCGCGAGAACTACCAGGATGCCATGGCGCTGTGCGAATACGTTACCCAGACATATGATACCTTCGTGCAAATCGCACCCGACTACAGCTTTGGTTGGGGTGGGGCGGCAGCCTATCGCGACGCCTGCACACTCTACGGCGGCACGTTCCCGATCGATGACGTCTTTGCGCCCTTTGACACGACTGACTTCACCCCCTATATGGAACAGCTCCTGGATTCCGGCGCACAGGCTTGGATCCCGACCTGGGCAGGGGGTGGCTTCATCGCCATTATGCAGTCGGCCGTAGATCTAGGCGTCGTGGACACGATGGACATGGCGTCATCCTTTGTGGATAACGTCGCGCTTCCGGCTTTCTTTGGGAATTCGATTGGTGCGACCGGATCGACCCTATATCACTACACCGCTCCGAATAACCCGATCAACGACTGGTTGATTGAGCAAGATCGGGCGCGCTATGGTGTTTACCCTGACCTGTTCGATGCCGACGGGATGAATGCTGCGTTGCTCCTGATCGAAGCCCTGAAGCTAACCGGTGGTGATCCCAACGCAGACGCCATGATCGCTGCCATGGAGGGTCTGGAGTTCGAAGGCCCGAAAGGCACGGTTTATATCCGACCGGAAGACCATGTCGCTATCCAGGATATGTACGTTATGAAACTGCTCAACGTAGATGATCCTGATGCAAAGTTCTTCGAATACATCACCACCACACGTCCCGAACCGCCTTGCCTGCTCCCCGAAGCACTCAAAGCCCACTGTGGCGAACTGCCCTACGGCAGCCTGACGGGAGAGTAGTAAGTTACACGGATGCAAAGGAGATCGAGATCTCGCGATCTCGATCTCCGATCATCTTAATCAAGTGCTTTTAGCCGGTCATGGACCGGTACTCTTGTTTGGTCGAGCAAGGTTTGAGGAGGAGCGAGTCGTATGTCTGCTTCGATGCTCAAGCGACCTGAAAGCCGTTTTACCGGTCATTCTCCGATGATGGAACCGGCCGGGAGTAGTACGGACTGGGCTATCGAGACTATACGCTTGCGCAAGGAGTTTGGGGGTCTTGTTGCGGTAGCGGATGTGAGCATCAGAGTACGGGCAAACACGATCCATTCGATTATCGGTCCAAACGGAGCCGGGAAGACAACCTTCTTCAATCTGCTCAGCGGCAACTTGGAGCCCACAAGCGGGCGGGTACTCTACAAAGGCCGGGATATCACAAACCTGCCTCTGCACCGGACGGCACACCTTGGTATTGGGCGTTCCTTCCAGATCACGAATATCTTCCCGAATTTGACCGTCCTTGAAAACGTCCGTCTGGCATCCCAGGCGCTCGGCACGCACAATTTTCGCTTCCTGCAACCCCACCGACGATTTTCGCAATACGAGCAGCGTGCGAGGCAAGCGATCGAGCAAGTTGGTTTACAAAGAGAAGTTTACGGAGCCGCGCGCACGCTGCCCCACGGTGGTCAGCGTAAACTCGAATTGGCAATCATTCTGGCAGCAGACCCTGAGGTGCTGCTGCTTGATGAGCCCACGGCGGGGATGGCCGCAGAACAGGTTCCCGAGTTGATCCAATTGATACGCGACGTGTTTCAAACGGGAAATAAGACCGTGCTTTTGGTAGAGCACAACATGAACGTCGTCATGAGCATCTCCGATACCATCACGGTGATCCACCAAGGGCAGGTCCTGGCTGAAGGTACACCAGCTGAAATTGCCAGTAACGAAATCGTTCAGAGCGCTTATCTGGGCGGGCTTTATGGTGATTTGTCTGCCGAGTAGCGGAGGCACATCCGCCATGCTGTTCAGCAAGCCATTTTGGAGTGGGTTGGGAGAGTGGTGATGGAACCTTTGCTCGAGCTGCAGGAAGTCCAAACTTTCATTGGTCAATTCCATATCTTGCAAGGGGTTTCGTTAAGCGTACCGACCGGCACGGTTGTAGCACTGCTTGGACGGAACGGTGCAGGGAAAACCACAACCCTCAAATCCATCCTGGGTTTGACTCCCCCGAGGCAAGGCAAGGTGATCCTTAACAGGAGGGAGATTCAGCATGAGCGGAGTTATGACATTGCCGCCACCGGGATCGGTTATGTGCCCGAACATCGCGCTATATTCCGCGATTTGACGGTTGAGGAAAACCTTAAGATCGCCGAGCGTAAGAAGGGGGATCTTAATCGGAAAGAAGCCCTTATCTTTGAGCTTTTTCCCGATCTATATCGCTTGATCCATTTAAGGGGGAATCACCTGTCCGGTGGGCAGCAGCAGATGCTTGCTATCGCCCGAGCCCTGGTTGCCGATAACCAACTGCTGCTGATCGACGAGCCAACCGAAGGGTTAGCGCCAGTCTTGATCGAACAATTGATAGAGGCAATCCGGCAATTGTCGGCGGAGACGACCGTCCTGTTGGTCGAGCAGAATTTCATCGTCGCCACGCACCTGGCGGAGAGTTACGTCATCATTGAGGAAGGCCGCTCGGTCAAACATGGCTCGATGAAGGACTTGGTGAAGGATCCCGATACAGTCCGCCGTTACCTGGAGGCAGCTTGAGCAGCATCCTTTTTACTCAACCCAATCAAACTGACCAAACGCGAAAGGCCCCAGAGAGGAATGCGACATGACCAAAACCTTTCAAATCTGGCGGCGAAACCGCACTCTCTGGATCACGCTCGCGATCCTGATATTCCTTTTTGGAGCTGCGATCCGTGGCATGGAGACCAAGGATTGGGTTATTACCTTGTTGAGGGGTTTGTCGGTAGGAGCTATAACCTTTCTGGTTGCCTCAGGTTTTTCGTTGATCTTTGGCTTGATGGATGTACTCAACATGGCCCATGGCACTTTCTTTATGATTGGAGCCTACGTCGGCTGGACTGTTTTCGTCCGCCCGGATACGTTTATTGATATTCTCCCGCCCGTCCTGATCGCCGGTGCCGGGGTGGCGTTGGTTCCGCTCTGGAACGCACTCTTGCCGCGATTGAAGCTGGGCATTCGCGCGGCGAAGGTATGGCCATGGCTTTCACTGCCAGCCTCTGGTGTATTACTGGTAATGGCGCTGCCCCACTACCCGATTACGAAATGGGATCCGGGTGACTTTGCTAATAGCCCGGTCCAGAATGCATTCGAAGCCAGCCAGGGGATCCTCACACTCAAGCAGCCGCTTGGATTTGAGCCTGGCGTTTCACCCTTCCTGGTCATCGGTGGCATTCTCCTGGGGAGCCTATTACTGGGATTGAGCATCGCCGGGTTCAGCAAGCGTGGACAGGCAGGCGTCGCTGCCGGTTCCGGAGAAGACGTGGGGATTCCCTTAAAGGCATCCTTGCTCTCGCTCGGTCTGCTCGGCCTGGGCTTGCTCATCTTCCTCTTCAACGACCCGATCTCAGGAATCGTCGTCGCGCTGGATCGCAACTGGTTGTTCATTCTAGCCGGTATCGTTGCGATGCTGACCGGCGTCCTGCTGGGCGCGATGATGGAGATCACCTTGATCCGCCCGCTTTACGAGCGCACGATTTACCAAATCATGCTCACGCTTGGTTTGAGTGTGATCGGGGTGGAATTCGTGCGGGCGATCTGGGGACGTCAGGAATTCACGATGCCTCGTCCCCCAATCTTCGATGGGACGGGCGCCGGATGCCCTGCCGAAAGCCTGGCGGATCTCATCCAATATCACTGTTCCACGATCAGTGTCTTCGGGGGCAGGGTGCGCACCTACAACGAGGTGTTTGTTCCGATCCTGGGTGTGATTGTTCTTATTGTTGTATGGCTGCTGCTGCAGCGAACGAAATTGGGGATGATCATCCGCGCTGGAGTACAAGACAGTGACATGGTAGAAGCGCTGGGCATCAACGTGCGCCGGGTGTTTACGCTGGTTTTTGCCATGGGAGTAGGGCTGGCATCACTTGGGGGTTTGATTGGCGCACCTTCAACGGGTTTGACGACCAATCTGGGCTTAAGCCTGTTGATCAACGTACTGATTGCTCTGGCGGTTGGTGGCCTTACGAGTTATCCGGGTGCAGCCCTGGGTTCGCTAATTGTCGGATTGCTCCAGCAGTTCATCATCAAGTACGGCCAGCTCGGGATCAATCTGCCCTTCCTTGATGAACCCTTTAAACCTACACCGCCGCTGGTGCCGGCCACAACTGTCTTATTGATGGTCGTCATTCTGTTGGTCATGCCCCAGGGCCTTTTGGGAAGGAGGGAGTAGGCCATGCAAGAATCTGCTTCGACTCTCCCATCCCAATCGCGCTTCAGCAAGTGGTGGGTCGGGAACCGCAACCTGGTAACCCTTATCGTACTTCTGGCATTGTTTCCTTTTCTTATGGCCGTGCTCACCGGACAATCGATGAGCAGTTTGCTGGCGAATGAGACCGGGCAGGCGAAGTTCTATCAAGGATTGGCGATCGAGATCTTTATCCTGGCCGTCTACGCGATGAGCTATGACCTCCTGTTCGGCATCGTCGGCCTGCTCTCGCTGGGTCACGCAATGTTCTTCGGTGTCGGCGCATACCTGATGGGGATCATGATCAAGAGCTTCGGGTGGGGATTGCTGCCAACGCTGGGGTTGATCGTCCTGGCTGGGGTCTTGATGGCGATGTTATTCAGCGTTGTACTGCCCAGGGTTAAAGGCATGACCTTTGCCCTGGTCACACTGGGAATCGCCCAGGTCTTCCACATCGTTATCCAATCACGAGAGCTTGTCGATTACGCTGGTGGCGAAATCGGACTGCAGGGATTCGATCCGCCAGCCTGGATTAATCCGATCGAGGAGCGTTTGCGGTTCTACTTTCTGGCGCTCGCTTTCCTGATTGTCGTTTATGCGCTTTACCGGCGTTTTGTGGACTCGCCCACTGGACGAGTGTGTATCGCCATCCGCGAGAACGAAGACCGGGCGACGATGCTTGGCTATAATACGTTCTATTTCAAGCTGGTGGCGATGATCATTGCTGCCATCACCGCCGCCCTGGCAGGTGCGGTTCACGCCCTGTTTCTTCCCATCATCCGCCCCGGTGTGACGGGCAGCGAGTTTACGGTTGCTGCTCTTCTGATGGTGCTCATGGGGGGCATCGGGACACTGAGCGGGGCGATGATTGGTGCGGCAGCCTTCAAGCTGCTCTCCTTTTTCTTCGAACGCTGGTTCGGTGAATTCTCACAGGTCCTGATTGGGGTGATCTACATCCTGATCGTGCTCTTCTTCCCCTATGGCGTTGTGGGGACCCTACGCATGCGCTCGCTTGACATTCAAGGGGCTCGCGCCTGGTTGATGGGGCGGTTCCGGCGAGTGCTCGGGATAGATAAACCCCGCCCTGGATGATCCCAGTGCGAACGGATGCCGGGACCAAAAATCATTTTTCAATGGCGCAAGCTCTATCACGGTTCCTCCTGACCGAGACTCGAAATGAACCAAGACGAACGGCGATCCTCCCCTTAATGGCCTCCCGCAGGATGTAAAATTACGTATATGGTAATAGCATGGAAAAGACCAGCCTTCATTTAAGAGGTGGGAATGTAACCCAAGGAAGGTTTCAATGAGTTCAAGCGATGTGCGATCTTCAGCCTTCAGCATCTGGCGCGTGAATCTACGCACCCGCCAGTTTACAAAGGAGCCGATACCAGAAGCGTGGGTAACGCTTGGTGGTCGCGCATTATTGGCGCGCATCCTACTGGACGAGGTCGATGCCACCTGCGACCCGCTCGGTCCGCAGAATAAGCTCATATTTGCCCTGGGTTTGCTGGTCGGGCATAAACTCTCCAGCTGTGACCGGATCTCGATTGGTGCCAAAAGCCCTCTCACGGGTGGTGTCAAGGAATCCAACGCCGGCGGACGAACCGGGCTCCAGATGGCCTACCTGGGGATCAGGGCACTGATCGTGGAGGAAGCTCTACCCGATCCCGAATGGCAATTTTTGCATTGTTCCGCATCCGGCCTGAGATTTGAGAACGCTAGCGAAACCGTTGGTTTGGGTGTCTACGAGACCGCTCCCCATCTCTTGGAGCGCTATGGTGACTCCGTGGCGATTGCCATGATCGGACAAGGCGGAGAGACTCAACTGCTCGCGGCCGGAATTCAGAATCTGGATAAGGACAGCGTGCCTTCGCGGATCGCCGCACGAGGAGGCCTGGGAGCGGTGATGGGTTCCAAGCATTTGAAGGCGATTATCTTCGACGGCAGTGGAGGTGGTGAACCTCCGATCACCAACCCCGAGGAATTTAATGCGGCGCGTAAGGCCTATAACAAAGCTTTGTTGGGGCATCCCCAGACGAAGACCTACCGTGAGTACGGTACGGCAGCAATGACGATGATGTGCAACACATTCGGAGCGCTCCCGACCCGCAATTTCTCTGCCGGGGAGTTCGAAGGAGCTGAGAAACTTTCCGGGGATGAGCTGCGGAAGACAATGATTGCACGTGGTGGAAAATGCGATCCATCCCATGCCTGCATGGTGGGGTGTGCGATCCAGAGCTCAAATGTCTACGAGACGGAAAATGGCGATACGGTTGTGTCTCCGATCGAATATGAAACGATAGGCATGGTGGGTTCGAACCTTGGCATCGATGAGCTCGATGGAGTTGCTCGATTGAATTTCGTCATCAATGATCTGGGATTGGACACGATCGAAATCGGGGCCGCTCTCGGCGTCGCCGCAGAGGCGGGTGAGATGCGCTTCGGGGATACCGAGCAGGCGCTGGCTCTGGTAGAGCAGATCCGTGCAGGGACAGCATTAGGCCGCATCCTGGGCAACGGTGCCGCCGCGACCGGCAAGCATTTTGGCGTTGAGCGCGTCCCGGTGGTAAAAAACCAAGCCATGTCAGCCTATGATCCCCGGGCTACCAAAGGGACCGGCGTGACTTATGCCACCTCGCCCCAAGGGGCTGATCATACCTGCGGCCTGACGATCCGGGCCAAGATCAACCAGCTTCAACCCGAGGGGCAGGTGGAAGTGTCTCGCAATGCTCAGTTCAGTATGGCCGGGTACGATTCGCTGGGCGCCTGCATCTTCGCCGGCTTCGGTTTTGGTGCTGACCCAGCAGTCATCCCGAGCTTAATCCATGCCCTCTATGGGTGGGAAGCTGAAAAGGATTTTCTGAGGGATCTGGGGAAGGAGAGCTTGCGTCTTGAGCGTCAATTCAACCAGCGTGCCGGTTTTACGGCCAAGGACGATCGCCTGCCGGCCTGGATGACGCGTGAGCCGCTGCCGCCCCACAATGCCATCTTCGATGTCCCCGAGGATGAGATGGATGCGATCTTCAATGACGGGGCATGAACCAGTACCGCTCCACGAATAATGGTATGAAATCCTTGCCCGAAGCTCTTTGCGATTGGATTTAGGGTAGGATGTCAGGTTTAGCCTGCAGCCAGCAGCGAACAGTCTCTGAGGATGGACCGAAGTGAAATACCGACGATTTGGCCGAAGTGGATGGCGTGTTTCCGAAATCGGGTACGGGATGTGGGGGATGGGAGAATGGTCTGGATCCGATGACCGTGAGTCGCTTGAATCCCTTCAGCTTGCTGTGGATCTGGGTTGCAACTTCTTCGATACTGCCTGGGCATATGGACGTGGTCACAGTGAGGAACTTTTAGGCCAGATTGTACGCAATAACCCCGGCGAGAATATCTATGTCGCTACGAAGATCCCTCCGAAGAACCGCAAATGGCCGAGTCGTCGCGAATTCACCTTGGAGGAATGCTTCCCGCCCGAACACCTCGATGAATATATTCATAAAAGTCTGAAAAACCTTGATGTGGACAAAATTGATCTTATCCAATTTCACACCTGGGAAGATGCATGGTTGGAAGATGATACCTGGGTTCATAAACTAAACGATCTCCGGACTCAGGGAATAATTGAGCTCGTCGGAATCAGTGTCAACCGCTGGGAGCCATGGAATGGCGTCAAAGCAGTTCGCAGTGGACTTATTGATGCGGTACAGGTTATTTACAACATCTTTGACCAGAATCCTGAAGACGAACTGCTACCTGCATGTGCAGAGATGGATATGGCCGTGATCGCCCGGGTCCCGTTTGACGAGGGATCGCTGACGGGACATCTGACGATGGAGAGCAAATGGCCAGATGGGGATTGGAGGAACAGTTACTTTGTGTCCGAAAATCTGAAATCAAGTGTTGAGCACGCCGATGCACTTAGGGAGCTAGTTCCAGAAGGAATGTCCTTTGCCGAGATGGCGTTACGTTTTATCCTCAATGAAGTAAGAGTCAGCACTATCATTCCTGGTATGCGAAAAAGTGCTCATGTCAGTGTTAATTTGGGGACGAGTGAAAGCGGTCCACTCAACCACGATCTTCATCAACAACTCAGGCAGCATCGGTGGGATCGAGAACCAACAGAATGGTCTCAGTAGTTATGCTGAAGCACTGACATTGAAAGCATTCTCTTTATCGGTTGGGAAACTAGAATAGGCAACAGATTTGCTGAGTTGCTCGTCTGACTTCCTCAATTCCCCAATGATCTTGTGGGATATCATCGGAATAATGACACTCTGAGTATGTTGGTTGGGATGGAGCTACCTGATTAGTTAGTGACTAGGGAAATAACCCATTTCTCAGACTGACCAGTTTATCTGGGTCGCGGCTTAGCTTGCCGGCGTTCCCATCCTGACCCGGACAACGTGTTTAACCGGCTCTGGGTCAAGCAGGATCACAGGCTCTTCTAACCGCCTGCCATCCAGCTCGATCCAGGCCACGCCACTTTGAAGATGATCTGGGTTCATAACCTCGATTTCATAGAGCGCCTCACCATGGCGTAGTTGCGCATTGAACCCGTTCCACGCCTGCGGAATGACCGGGTCGAAGGCCAGACGATCCCCACGCTTCTTCAAACCGAGGACATCCT
>DAOUEJ010000108.1:0-19568 GCA_034430615.1 Anaerolineales bacterium
TACTGCAGTGCTTCGGCAATCTGGCGGATGATGTGCGCTCCTTCTTCGGGGCGCAGTGGACCACGGCGGATGCGTTCACGCAGCGTGCCGATCTCCATCAGCGGCATGACGATGTAATAGACGCCATCGTCGACGCCGAAATCGAGGATCGGGACAATATGGGGGTGCCGCAGCCGCATCAGGATCTGGGCTTCGCGTTCGAACCGGGCCTGGAAGTTCGCTTCCTCATCTAGCCCGGGTGGGAGCACTTTCACAGCGACCGGGTTCTGTGTCCCTTCTTCGAGCGCCTTGTAAACGGAAGACATCCCGCCGCTGCCGATCTTGCGCACCAGGATGTATTTCCCGAGTTTGCGATCGCTCCAGTTAAACATCGCACTGGCCTTACAGTGGGGTTCCGACCGGCTCCAATGGGGAAGCTGTCAATTTCGCGCATAAAGGGAACAGCCATCCCTCGCCGGCTGCCACTGCTTCGACTTTAGCATAACAATAGAATGGGTAAATCCCACTTTGCAACTACCTTACAAAGCTGCCTGGAACATCACGCGCCACCCTCAAGAATTCCCTCCACGATCCGTCCACTGTACCCTGTAGGAACGAATGCCTATAGAGAAAATAACCCAGGACGTGGTACAAATTGTCTACTTCACAACCCTTGGAGTGGAGCAATTTAGCCCGATGCAGTTCGCCGGTCACCTGGACGGCGGGGTGCTTGATTCTCGGACGGAAAAACGTTGCAAAGAGAGCACATGCCCACTCCTTTCCCTCGGCCAATCTCACGGCTGCTCAACGCAGTCCTCATCGCTCTTTTAGCCAGCCCGCTGCTGGCACGACCGACGTACGCAAAACCCCCGGTCACCGAGCGTGTAAGCATTGACAGCAGTGGGCAGGAAGGCGACCGGGCCTCGCGCATGCCCAGTGTGCGAGCAGACGGACGAGTCGTCGTCTTCGCGTCTGAGGCCACCAATTTAGCCGCCGGGGATGGGAATGGCCTGCAGGACATCTTCCTGCATGATTGGCTCACCGGCACCACGGAGCGGGTCACCCTCGACCCCCAGGGGAATGATCCTAACGGAGCGAGTGCCTGGCCCAAGATCAGCGCCGACGGCTCGACCATCGCCTTCTCCTCAGAAGCCTACAACCTCGTCTCCGGTGATACCAACGGGGTCGAGGATGTGTTTGTCCTGGACATCGAGTCGGGCAAGATTGAACGGGTCAGCATCTCTTCCAGCGAAGTACAGGGCAACGCCGCCAGCTCACAGCCGGCCATCTCCGGGGACGGTAGGTTTGTGGCGTTCGTATCGAGCGCGACCAACTTGTTCTCGGGTGCGACCAGCGGCATGGCTGAGATCTTCCTCTTCGACCGTTTGACAGGGATGCTGCAGTGGGTCAGCCGGCCGGTGGCCGGCGCTGTGAATGATGGTCTCAGTGGAGAAATTTCGATCAGCAGCGACGGAAACTGGGTCGCTTTCTCTTCCAGGTCCAGCAAACTTGTCTCTGACGATACAAATGGCAGCCGCGATATCTTCCTCTGGAACCAATCCAGTGGAAACCTCGTTCGAGCAAGTGTGAAGCAGAATGGTGATGAGGTTATCGGTTCAAGCTACGCTCCAGCCCTCGACGCCGACGGACGCTACCTCGCATTCCGCTCGCATGCTGATAATATCATTCCCGGTGACAGCAACGGCAACGGCGATATCCTCCGTCGAGACCGGTTGACGGGAGAGATTCTACTCGTCAGTCTCTCCAGCAGCGGGGCGCAGGCGAACGGACAGAGTGCCGAGCCGGCGATCAGCGCCGATGGCCGCTTCATCGCCTTCCTCTCCTTTGCCGATAATCTTATCCCCGGCGATGGGAATGAAAGCACCGACATCTTCCTGCGCGACATGCAGGGTTCCACGACGCTGGTCAGCATCGACAGCAACAGCGCCTCATCCAACAACTACAGCTATTCCCCCGCCATGAGCGCCGATGGGGCTGCGATCGCATTTTATTCCGAAGCGGATAACCTCGATCTGTTGCTCGTCGATACCAACGGCAGCGGTGATGTTTTTGCACATGGAGATCCTCCACAACCGGAACCCACGGCGACACCGACCGATGTGCCAACCGAGACTCCGACCGCGACCATTGAGCCCACAGCTACAGTTGAACCCACCCTGACGCCGACGCTTGAGCCCAGCCCGACCTACACGCCTGCGCCAACAGACACGGCGACCACCGAACCGACCGCGACCCCGCCGACGGACACGGCCACACCCGTGCCATCCTACACGGCCACCACCGTTCCTACGGACACAGCCACTGCTGTGCCGACGGAGACCTATACCCCAACACCGCTCCCGACGACGGTCACGGTGGAGCCAACACACCCGCCTGGAGCCTGCTCCTGGACCCTGGATTTCGAGACCGATGCCGCCGGGTCTCCACTAGCCCTGGGACAGATCATCGATGGTGAATGGGCTTCGATCGGAATTCACATCACCACGAGCGACCCGGGCGCACACCCGGCGATGATCTTCGACAGCGCGCATCCCACCGGCGCCGACTGGGATCTGGGTAGTCCAAATGAAGATTTCGGTGGCCCAGGTCGCGGAACCGGCGGCGGTGAGGGCCAACCCGGTGAAAACCGAACTCCATTGGGCAAAGTTCTCATCCTCTCACAGGATGGAAACCAGTCTGCACCCAATGACAACGCCTCGGGTGGCACATTCATCTTCACCTTCGACACGCCGCGCAAGATCGATAAGGTCCAGATGCTGGACATCGACGCGCACGAGACCTCGGGCAAGATCGTCGCATATGATCGGGACGGCGCCAAGCTCGGTTCGTTCAGCCTGCAGCCGCTCGGGAACAACAGCGTCCAAATCGTTGATGTCGGTTTGCAGAACGTGAGCCGGCTCGAAATTCACCTGCAGAACAGCGGTGCGCTGGCCGCCCTCGCGTTCTGTGACCCGGATCCTAGGCCCGATCCAACGACCGTTCCCGATCCGACCGAGCCGCCGACGACAGAGCCTCCGGCCGAGCCCACCAGCGTACCGACGGCCGAGCCGCCCTCAACAAGCTCGGCGCCGAAGATCGAACTCAAGTCTGAGACCAGCCTTTCAGAAGGTGAGAGCATCAGCCTGCGTGGATCCTTTGCCGATCCCGATTCGACCCGTTGGGAGGCCAGCGTGGATTACGGCGATGGCGATGGCTTCGTCGCACTCGCCATCAGTAGCAGCCATAGTTTTAAATTGAGCCGGACATATGGGGACGATGGCGAGTATCTGGTCACCGTCCGCATCCAGGATGATAGCGGTGCCTCAGCCCAGTCGGTGCTCAAGATTAAAGTAAAGAATAAGAGCCCGCTGCTGGAAGGTGACGCGCTGAACGCACTCGAACGTTGTGACCAGGAGATCAGAGAGGGAGGTCGTTCTCGCGGCCGTTCAGCTTGCCATGTGGGTGATTGGTATGTTGCCACAGCCGGCCAGCCCACGGTCTTCACATTCGACATAGAAGACCCGGGGTCGGATGACCTGGGTGTGCGCTGGAGCTTCGGCGATGAGGCCACCTATTTCAACGCCGGGGACCAGCCCGATCCTGACAACAGCCCACGCGGCACCTACCCCTTCCGGGTCACGCACAGCGCCTCATATATTTTCGACAAGCCCGGGGTCCGCTACGTGACAGTGGAGGTCAAGGACGACGATGGCGGGGTTGTGTCGAAGAAGATCAAGGTGCTTGTACGCGGTGCCGAGAGCTGCCGGACGTCGCTCGGGTACTGGATCCAGCGCTTCAAGAAGGAACGCTTCTCGATGTATTCCGGTGAGCTGCGTGCTCACCTCAGCATCCTGAGCGCCTTCGTGACTTCGTCCTTCGGTGAATTTCGGCCAGACATGATCGACAGCCTGGAGAACTTTGTCCTGACGGATAGTGGCGAGAGAGCGCAGGCTCAAGCCCAGCTCATCACGGCCTGGCTCAACTTCACCAACGGCTCAGTGGATTGGGACGAGGTCATCGATGGTGCCGATGGCCGCCATGATCTGCACTACGCCGATGTGCTGCGCGAGATCCTGGCGATCCTACTCAAGTCCAATCCATCCGATAAAGATCTCAAACACGCCATCGAATTAGCGCAGTCGGTCAACCTGCACCGCCAGGGTTCCTCCTGCCCGGTGTATGACGAATAATCACTAACCGAACCCTCGGCGGAAATCAAACTCCCACCCTCTAGATGGGCGTTTTTTTACAGCCTCAATTTGATCAGTAATTCATGAATGAGCGGCACCGTTCCCATACAGGCAATCGAAGAGGCGCTCGAGCCCTACCAGGACTGCCGCGTACGCGCCCACAAGCATGATCTCATAGACATGCTCGTCCGTATAGCCCGCCGTCCGCAGGTCGTCGACCTCCTTGTCGAGGATGCGGTAAGCGGACAGCGCCAGCTTTTCGAGTTAGGTCGTCAGGGCAGCCGGCAACGGCTCGGTCGCTGGTCGAGTGAGTCCCCATTTCCCCACCACAAAAGCTTCCACCGATCGTCACAGCCCCGGATCGGTCAGGCCATCCGCCGAAAGCAGGTGGGCTCGACCGCGCTCAACCTCGGTCGGCCGGATGTATCCGTCCTCACTGCGCTGCCAGATCGTATCTGCGGCGGAGCCCGCAATGAGTCTACCGGTGGTATTCAGGATGGGGGCCAGGCGGGCCGAATTAACCTCCGGAGTTATAGCCCCTGCGGTAGGATCAAGACTTGCGTGTCAGCGCGATTACAGGGATCACGCGTTCGGTCCTGTCCTGGTACTCGGCAAATCCCGGGTGACGGGCAGCCATCTTCGTAAACAATTCCGTGCGCTCCGGCTCTGTGGCAACCTCGGCCAGCGCATCGAAAGCCTCCGTGCCGACCTCCACCCTGACCTCGGGGTGGGCAACCAAGTTGTGGTACCAATCCGGGTTCTCCAGCGCGCCGCCCTTGGAGGCGATGATCACGTAGCGATCCCCATCCATCGTATACGCTACCGGGTTCAGGCGGGGCTTGCCGCTACTTGCTCCAGTGGTGTGCAGCAGGAGCAGGGTCATATGCTCAAACGAACCGCCGACCTTTCCGCCGTTGGCCCGAAATTCCCCGATGACTTTCTTGTTCCAATCACTCGGTGGTCTCATGCTCACTCCCTTTTGTAATCGACCAGCTTATAAAGCATTCCATCGATGGTGGTGCTTGGTGTCGAGCATTGCTCGGCCGGCAGCAACCTTTGGACCCATATCGTATTTAATGTATCAAAAAACAGGGGTGCGCGTCGGCGATGGCCGATGCTCATCCGGAGAGCGAAAACAACTCGTGCCATATATAAACTGCGGGGAGGACGATGCTGAGGGTGCAGCCCTGCCCCTGGGTTGAGGAACCCCGGACAGCGCTACCGTGGAATTTGACCGGGCTCGCCAGGATCACTGAAGCGGAAAGCGAACTCGTCATGGAGAGACTCAACAACCGGCTAAGAAAATGCCTTGGCTTCAAATCGCCGAATCAGGTATTCTTCAAGCATCCATCCGTGTTTACATCTCGGTGTTGAATCCTGGTCTCGCCTAAAGACTTCAGTCGTGATTTAGGGTATATCAAGCAATCCTAAATTTCCGCAATAGCCTGACTTAACGCGACGGTGAAGAGGAGGTCAGAAGTGAGCATCACAGTATTATCTGAAAATGATATACGCAGTTGTGTATTCATGGATGATGAATCCCTTGTTGAGGTAGCGAGAGGTTTTTCAGAGCTTGCTCATGGACATGTGTTCTTACCTCCCATTCTACGGGTCGAAGTACCTGAGAACAACGGCGAGGTGGATGTCAAAACTGCCTATATTCACGGTCAAGACAGCTTTGCCATCAAAATAGCCGCTGGTTTCTTCAATAATTATATCCTGGGGTTACCTACCGGGAGTGGCTTGATGGTCTTGATAAGCGCTCGAACCGGCAGACCTATCGCAATCTTATTGGATAATGGTTACCTTACGGATTTACGTACTGGAATTGCGGGCGCGTTGGCAGCCAAGTATCTCGCGAAAGAAGATATTGATAACATCGGTGTAATAGGGTCAGGCATGCAGGCTCGTTATCAAGTTCGAGGGTTACGCCTCGTGCGGGAGTTCAAACGCCTATTTGTATATGGTATCGAATCTGTTGAAGTTGATAAATATGTGTCTGAGATGACAGGTGAGTTAGGGATCGAGGTCATCAAGGCCAACAATCCAGAAACCGTTGTCAGAGAGGCCGAGGTCGTTATCACGTCCACCCCATCACATGAGCCATATCTCGAGTCATCCTGGCTTCACCCTGGCCTCCACATCACGGCCATGGGATCGGATGCCGAGCACAAGCAAGAATTATTCGCTGATGTATTTGAGAACGTCGACATAGTGGCATGCGATCGTAAGGTACAAGCCTTCCGCCTCGGAGAGCTTCACCATGGCCTCGAAGCAAGCACGCTGCCTCCCGAAGATGAAATCGTCGAGCTTGGAGAGATCATCTCTGGAATGAAACCCGGAAGGGCAAGCAACAACCAAATCACCATTTGTGACCTAACTGGAGTTGGCGTTCAGGATACTCAGATTGCGCGGTTTGCCTATGCCAAAGCGAAGGAGTATGGCCTCGGCATAAGCATCGGGGCCGCTGAGTCATCGTTGGATGATCAAAGGAGACACCGATGAAAAAAGATTTCTTCCCCTTCCTGCTAGAGAGAGAAATGTCGATCTGGGAACACCAAGTTAAATATAATTTATCAGAGAGTGGCGTCCACCCTCTAACGGTTGAAGAACTGCTAGGAAACGACCCTCAACTCGTCGGCGACCTTCTGGCAACATCGCTTAACTACCCACAAACCAATGGGACCCCTGAATTGCGCGAGAAGATTGCAGCCCTTTACGAAGGCGCAACTTCCGACAACGTGGTGGTAACCACGGGTGCTGCTCAGGCAAATTTCACGTCCATTATCACGCTTCTAGATCCAGGTGACGAAATTGTCATGATGTTGCCCAACTATATGCAGATCTATGGGCTCGCTAAAAACTATGGTCTCCTACTGAAGACTTTTTCACTAAGGGAAGAAATAAACTGGGGCTTGGATCTTGATGAACTGGCTGAGGTGATCGGAAATAAAACGATCCTGATCGCGATTTGTAATCCCAACAACCCTACAGGGCACATCATGACTGCCAAAGAACGTGAAGACGTTATCAAGGCCGCGGACAAGGCAGGCGCCTGGATACTCGCTGATGAGGTCTATGCGGGGGCAGAGCATCATACGGATGAAAAAACACCCTCGTTCTGGGGCGATTACGAGAAAGTATTGGCTATAGGGAGTCTCTCCAAAGCCTATGCGTTACCGGGGTTACGGGTAGGTTGGGTCGTGGCTCCGGAGGATGTAGCTGATGAGATATGGGCTCGGCAGGACTATATTACGATCAGCAATACCATGTTATCGAATAAGCTGGCGGCACATGCACTTTCCTCCGGGGTGCGCGAGAAACTTCTTTCTCGAACTCGTGATCACCTCCGGAGGGGATACGGCAACCTCGAACGCTGGTGCCGAGACCATGGGGACCTTTTTAGCCTCGTCCCACCCGATGCGGCAGCCATCGCGTTCGTAAAATACCATCGAGACGCGAATTCTACTGAAATTGTTAGACGTCTTATTCATGAACAGGACACTTATATTGTCCCTGGAGATCACTTCGGACTCGATCATCATCTTCGGATTAGCTACGGTCTTGACGAAGAGTACGTCAACGAGGGTCTCGGGCGAATTGTTGAGGTGGTTTCTTCCTACTAACTTGCGGGTCTCAACTCGGGTCCACTCTAAAACACGTTTAAACCAAAGGTCTCACGGCTCGCAATAAGGACGAGCCATGAGATCTCTTGTGGGCGCGAATGGACTCGAACCCTCGACCTCACGGATGTGAACCCAGTGGTCCAAAACCCCTACCGAGGACCTCACGGATCCCTGATTTCGCGAACCGTGTGGTCAGCTCAAAGTGAGTACCCGTGTGGACTACGGTTGGGTTTTTAACCTCTCTCTGGTTCAGTTTTTCACCCGGTTTTTGGTTCCGGGTAACGGATATTATCAGAACTGAGGCTCCATGACAAATTGTGAACTTGAAGGTCTTCTGCTTCCCATGCTTTGCTCAGTACCGGACCCCCTTCCTATACTCTGGGGACTACGGAATCCGAAATGCTCCCCCTTAGCAATAGAGTACAGAACGAAGGAAGCGGTCAGACTCATTTGAGTGCTAATCTCTATCGAATCCAGAGATGCACTACTTCGTTGTAGAATCCAGGAAACAATTCAAGACACAGGCTTATCTTAAGATCAGCGGCAGATAAATCTGGTGATAATCTTCAACCTCTATCTGGATCTGATTAACCCTTGGCGTCAGGATAGGTGAGAGTGACTCTAATTCCGCCTTCCAGCGCAAGTCCATACCCGTGCTTGGAAAAGTGAATTCTGCACCAGACTGCACAATATACCACCTGGTTCCACCGTTATTACTCAAATAATAGGTGACCCGGGTGTTGATTGGAAGATCAGCGCTTGCTGTTAAGGTAGCCTGCGTAATATTGCTGCTTTCCGTATCCACCCGTAAAGATGTCCCCAGCCCATGAGCCGTATGATAATGATTGGGGCTCAGGTAAGTGCCGTTGTTCAGGTACAGGCGGTTGGTTTGTGGAAGATTCCCTGCCACCAGGTCCAGGTCGCCATCCCCGTCCACATCGCCCAAGGCAACAGAGTAGGTCCAGTGCGCATCGCTGCTGATATCCGCGCCAGTCACCCCGCTGAATGGATCTGCAGTGCCGTTGTTCAGGTACAGGCGGTTGGTTTGAGCTTTATTCCCTGCCACCAGGTCCAGGTCGCCATCCCCGTCCACATCAGCAAATGCAACAGACCGGGTATTGTGCACATCGCTGCTGATATCCGTGCCAGCCACTCCGCTGAAAGGATCTGCAGTGCCGTTGTTCAGGTACAATCGGTTGGTTTGATCATAATTCCCTGCCACCAGATCTAAGTCGCCGTCCCCGTCCACATCTCCCAATACAACTGTGAAGGTATAGTGCGCATCGCTGCTGATATCCGTGCCAGCCACTCCGCCGAAAGGATCTGCAGTGCCGTTGTTCAGGTACAGGCGGTTGGTTTGTAAACTAGAATTCCCTGCCACCATGTCCAGGTCGCCGTCCCCGTCCACATCTCCCAATACAACTGTGAAGGTATTGTGCACATCGCTGCTGATATCCGTGCCAGCCACTCCGCCGAAAGGATCTGCAGTGCCGTTGTTCAGGTACAGGCGGTTGGTTTGATTCCAATTCCCTGCTATCAGGTCCAGGTCGCCGTCCCCGTCCACATCTCCCAATACAACTGGGAAGGTATTGTGCACATCGCTGCTGATATTCAACCCAGCCACACCAAGAAACGGGAAGTATGTGCCGTTGTTCAGGTACAGACGGTTGGTTTGATAATAATTCCCTGCCACCAGGTCCAGGTCGCCATCCCCGTCCACATCGCCTAGGGCAATCGACCAGGTCCAGTGCACATCGCTGCTGATCTCCAAGCCAGACACACCAAGAAAAGGGATGGATGTCCCGTTGTTCAGGTACAGGCGGTTGGCTTGAGCCTCATTTCCTACCACCAGGTCTAAGTCGCCGTCCCCGTCCACATCGCCCAATGCAAAAGAGTAGGTATCGTGCGCATCGCTGCTGATATCCAACCCGGCTACCCCGCTGAAAGGATCTGCAGTGCCTTCATTCAGATACAGGCTGTTGATTCCATTATTTCCTGCCGCCAGGTCCAGGTCACTATCCCCGTCGACATCAGCCAATGCAATAGAGAAGGTAGCGTGCGCATCGCTGCTGATATCCGCGCCAGTCACCCCATTAAATGGGTCTGCTGCGCCATTGTTCAGGTACAGGCGGTTGGTTTGCGTAGCAGCATTCCCCGCCACCAGATCTAAGTCGCCGTCCCCGTCCACATCAGCCAATGCAATAGACATAGTATAGTGCGCATCACTGCTAATATCCGACCCGGCCACTCCGCTGAAAGGATCTGCAGTGCCGTTGTTCAGGTACAGGCGGTTGGCTTGAGCCTCATTTCCTACCACCAGGTCTAAGTCGCCGTTCCCGTCCACATCGCCCAAGGCAGTGAACCAGGTGTTGTGCACATCGCTGCTGATATCCAACCCGGCTATCCCGCTGAAAGGATCTGCAGTGCCGTTGTTCAGGTACAGGCGGTTGGTTTGATTCCAATTCCCCGCCACCAGATCTAAGTCGCCGTCCCCGTCCACATCAGCCAATGCAATAGACATAGTATAGTGCGCATCACTGCTGATATCCGACCCGGCCACTCCGCTGAAAGGATCTGCAGTGCCGTTGTTCATGTACAGGCGGTTGGCTTGAGCACTATTCCCTGCCACCAGGTCCAGGTCACCGTCCCCGTCCACATCGCCCAAGGCAACAGAGTAGGTATCGTGCGCATCGCTGCTAATATCCGCGCCAGTCACCCCGCTGAATGGATCTGCAGTGCCGTTGTTCAGGTACAGGCGGTTGGTTTGAGCTTTATTCCCTGCCAGCATATCCAGGTCGCCGTCCCCGTTCACGTCTCCCAATGCAATAGACCAGGTCTCGTGTGCATCACTGCTGATATCCACGCCGGTCAAGCCGGGATCAAAAAAGCCATATACTTCACGCCAATTCAAGATCAAGGCCTCTTCATCGGTTGACCAATTGGCGTTTGTCCCGTCAGCATCACGAAGTGCGGTATCCGTGAAGTCCTCCGTGAATGGCAAACCCGGGACAGCAGCAGATGGTTCTGCGGATGCGTTTTTGGGAGTGAAAGTCCCCGAAAAAAGTGATGTTAGAGTAATTACTACAAGTATTTGAACAAGTTTTTTATTCATTGTTAATCTCCCTGTTCAGGTTCAATCCAATCTGATCGTAACGGGCTGATAACCTGTTTGAAGAACCTCTAAGAATTTGAACCCGCGTCAAGTATACAGGACAGATAATACTCGCTACAACTTTCACAAACGCTGGCAGCACAATGGCTTTGAGCTGCGAAATCCCCAGTTCTTTGGGGGGCGAAGTCCCACGTTCCGCCACTCGCCTCTCGCGAAGCATCCCCTGGAACCATGTGGACTATAGTTCCGAATAAGGTCAAATCCCCCAATAAAACTCAAATTCTCGATCCCACGGTTTTAAACCTTGTGGTCTCCGCTGCGATCAAATCATAATCTTGGTTAAACCGTAGACCTCACGGCTCGCGAATTTGACGAGCCGTGAGGTCTATAGTGGGCGCGAATGGACTCGAACCATCGACCTCACGGATGTGAACCGTGCGCTCTAACCAGCTGAGCTACGCGCCCGCGTGGCGCGATTATAGCATCGCGCCACGACCCCTTCAAGCTCAGCTTTCCACCACCGGCTATCTTCACCCTTTCCCTCGATGCTATAATGCCTCGAATTCCGGGAGGCGAACGTGATCGAACTCAACATCCCCGGGCGCGGCTTGATTCAACTCAAGCACCTGGTGTCAGATGTCAACGGCACCCTTGCCCTGGATGGCGAACTGATGCCGGGTGTCGCCGATGCACTGCTGGCGCTGCGCGACCGGCTCGAGCTGCACTTGCTCACGGCCGATACGCACGGCAAACAGACGGCGATCGACTACCAGCTTGGGCTGCAAGCGGTGCGCATCCCGGCCGGAGGTGAATCGGAGTGTAAAGCGGCCTACGTCGAGGAGCTTGGGGCGGAGGGCGTGATCGCCTTCGGCCAGGGCGCCAACGACGCCGGCATGCTCAAAGCAGCCGCCCTCGGGATCGCTGTGCTATCCTACGAGGGACTGGCCGTGGAAACGCTGACCACCGCCGACCTGCTCGTCCCTGATATTCAAGCCGGGCTCGCTCTTCTCGAGCACCCGTTACGATTGGTGGCAAGCCTACGCCGATGACAAACCAGTCCAGCGAAGCCTACGACCCACTCGAGCAGCACTCTGCCGCCCGCCGCCGGCGCGCACGTCGCATGCTGACCCAGCTGCGGGCCGACGAGCGCGAAGCCTTCCTCGAAGGCCTAGCGCAGCTCGTCTCACCCGGGCTCACCTTCTTCCTGCTCGCCCTGCTGGCCGGGATCCTGATCGGGCTCGGCTTCCGCTTCGACCAGCGTGCGCTGCTCGTCGCCGGAGCATTGGTCGCGCCCACCCTCGGCCCGCTGATGGGGCTGGCGCTCTCGGCCGTCTCCGGGGCAGTGCGCTTCTTCTTGCGCATGCTGGCCGCGGCACTTATTGCACTCCTGCTGCTAGCGGTTGCTGCCGGCGCCAGTGGAGCGATAGGCGCAGGTTCAAGCCCAATTTCCCTGCTGGCATTGGGTCATACCCACCTCAACCTGGTCGACTTCGCACTGATCATGATCGCGGCCGGTTTCATGGCTGCTGCCCTGGCGCGCGAGGAGCGGTTGAGCGAACTGGCCAGCACCGCCATCGCCTATGAAGTGGCGCTCCCACTCGGCGCGGCTGCCATCGGGCTGCTGCGCGCGGAACCTGATTTATGGCAGGGCGCGCTGCTCACATTCGGACTGCACCTGGCCTGGACGCTGGTCGTTGCAGTCGCCGTGCTGGCCGCCCACGGCTTCCGGCCGCTCACCGGCGCCAGCGGATCGCTGGCCGCGGCTTTCGCCTTGATGGGATTGGTGGCTGTCGTCAGCGCCGCTGGTCTGGGCGCCTCAGTGCTGGCCGCGCTGCCCACTCCCACGGCCACAGCCACGCCCACAGCTACCATCACGCCTACACCGACAGCCAGCGCTACGCCCACTGCAACGGCTACACCTACGATCACGCCCACTCCCACCGCCACATCGACACCCACCCAGACCTCCACCCCCACCCCCATGCCGGCTGTCGTTGCCCGCACGGGAGGAACAGGTGCCGTCGTCCGGGCCACACCCGATCCGCTGGCAGCCCACGTCGGGTTCGTCGCCGATGGGGCCGAGATGCTCGTTCTGGAGGGTCCGATCGAGATCAACGGCGCTCTCTGGTGGCATGTGCGCTACACCACTGTCTTCGAAGAGACGCTGGAGGGCTGGCTGCAGGGGAACTACCTGGAAACGGCTACGCCTGCCCCCTGACCTGGATTCAAGTGGCTCCTTCAATATTCCAGCCCAGTTATCCTGCAACGGCCCTACCTCCCGCCAGGCAAAATAGGTTGAACCTGACGTGAATCAGCCAGGCGAAATTTCAGCCTCCGCCCTCGCGGACTTCCATGAAGCTCGCCGCAAAGCCTCCTTCGAAGGCATCCTCTCGCGATTTTCAGGCCGCTCACCCGATCTGCTCTCCTATGACGATGTCCGCCGCAAGCTGCATGCAGTCGAGTCCCCGCACCAGGAACTGCGTGAGATCCCACTTGAGTCGATCATCGGCAGCCTGGGACGTTACAATGACTTCACCCGCAGTTTTCTGCCCAAACTGGAAAGCTCGGGCCAACGCTGGGCTCTGGTGAAAAGCGTCAGCGATGGCCAGGCCGGGCATCAGCCAATCGAGGTTTACCAGATCGGGGAGGCCTACTTCGTCAAAGATGGCAACCACCGGGTTTCAGTTGCCCGCCAATCAGGCGCAGAAACAATCCAGGCGTATGTCACCCCGGTCGAGACCGATATTCCTCTCTCGCCCGATGTCCAACCGGATGACTTGATCCTGAAGGCCGAGTACGCCGATTTCCTCGAACAGACTCACCTGCTCAATCGACGCCCCGGAGCCGACCTGACGCTCACCGTTCCCGGCGAATATGCCCGCCTGGAGGAGCATATCCGCGTGCATCGCTACTTCATGGGTCTCGAGCAGGGCCGGGCGATTCCGTACGCCGAGGCCGTATCACATTGGTTTGACCAGATATATCTACCGCTCGTGGATGTCATCCGCGGGCGTGGCGTGCTGCGGGATTTTCCAGCGCGGACCGAGGCGGATCTCTACCTGTGGGTATCCGAACACCGGGCAGCGCTGGAGGATGAATTCGGTCCGCATATCGACACTTCCGAAGCTGCACAAGACCTGGCACAACGCTTCAGCCCGCGCCTCCAGCGTCTAGCGGAACGCGTGCGTGAGCACGTGCTGGACGCGCTCACTCCCGATGAACTTGCGCGTGGTCCTGGCCCCGGTCGCTGGCGCCTGGAACGAGTGGAAGCGCGTCCTTCCGACCGTCTCTTTCCGGAGATCCTGGTGGCGGTAAGCGGGAGCGAATCCAACTGGCTGGCGCTCGAACAGGCCTTGCTCGTCGCCCGGCATGAGGGATCCGCCGTGCACGGCCTGCGGGTCGTGGCTCGCAGAGGGGAACTGGAAAGCGAGCGCACAAGCCGGATAGAGAAGCGCTTCCGCGAGCGTCTCGAGGCGCAGGGGGTGCGGGGTGAGATGCGCGTAACTCGTGGCCGAATCTCCCGCCGGCTGTGTGAGTACGCCCGCTGGACCGATCTAGTGATCCTTAAGCTCGATCACCCGCCGGGCGCGAGCCTGCTACCCCGGCTCGGATCAGGTTTCCGTACGCTGCTGCGCAACTGCTCCCGGCCGGCGCTTGTTGTGCCGGGCCATCCCAGCTCGATGCAACATGGGCTGCTGGCCTATGATGGCAGCGACCGCGCCACCGAAGCGCTTTACGTGGCCGCCTACCTGGCCGGGTGTTGGGGGATGAGTCTCGATGTAGTCAGCGTTGCGGAAGGAGACCTGGACCGCTCCGCCCCCTTGGAGCGCGCCCTGCAATACTTGCGAAAGCAAGGGCTCGAGGCCTCCGGCACCCTGCTGAGCGGCACGGCCGCATCCGCCATCCTCAATCATGCGCAGGCCTGCAGCGCGGACCTGATCCTGCTCGGCGGTTATGGCAGCAGCCCGGTTGTCGAAGCCGTCGTCGGCAGCACAGTCGAGGGCGTGCTGCGGAGCAGCACGGTCCCACTGTTGATCTGCCGCTAATAGCTGGCGCCGGTCTGAGTTATCCGCTGTTCACGTTAGTTAAAACAAAGCTGGATGGATCCAGACCATGATCCATCCAGCCATTGCAGGCACTTCATGTACGGCTTATCCGCTGACACCGATAAGCCGTTGTGGAATCAACTATCCCTTCACCGAGCCCGCCGTCAGGCCGCGCACGAAATAGCGCTGCAGTGAAAAGAACACAATCAGCGGGATCACCATCGTGATGAATGCCCCTGCGGTCAGCACATGCCAGGCCTCCCCCCGCTCACCAACCAGGGTTGCCAGCCTTGCTGTGACGACGGTCACTTCTTTTTTGGTACCCAAGAACACCAGGGCCACCAGCAGGTCGTTCCACACCCACAGGAACTGGAAGATCGCAAAGGATGCGATCACCGGCACCGAGAGCGGCAGGACCAGCTTGCTGAAGGTTGTCAGCGGCGAGGCGCCGTCCACGTGTGCCGATTCGATGATCTCGGCCGGCAGGGTCGAGATGTAGCCATACAAGAGATATACCGCCAGCGGCAGCCCGAATCCGGTGTGGGCCAACCACACTCCCAGAAATGTGCCATTCAAATCGATGCTGATGTAGAGGCGCAGGAGCGGGATCAAGGACATCTGCAGCGGCACGACCATTAACCCGACAATCAGCACAAAGAAAAAATTTCGCCCTGGAAATTTCAACCAGGCAAAGGCGTAGGCCGCAAAGGCAGCGATTGTAATCGGGATCACGACCGACGGGATCGTGACGAGCAGGCTGTTGAGAAAGGCGACACCCATCCCATCCGAGGTGAGCACGCGCTCGTAGTTGGCCAGCGTCCACTGCGCGGTCTCAAAGGGGTGCGCAAGCACAGTCCACCAACCCGAAGTGGTGATGTCATTGGGTGGCCTGAATGAGCTGATCAGCAGCCCGACCGTCGGCAGGGTCCAGACAAAAGCGATCAGGATAACGACCACGCGCAGCGGCGCAGCAGAGAAAAACTTCCGAAAAAGATTGTCCGACTGCGTTGCTATCTTAACCTCTGTGGTCATCCGATCACCTCCTCGCCGAATTTAAGCTGCGAACGTTGTAGATCATGACCGGTATCACGGCCACGAGCAGGACCATGGCCAGCGCCCCGCTGCGCCCAAAATTGCGGAAGGTGAACATCTCGCGGAACATGCGGTTGGCGATCACCTCGGTCTCGTTCTGCCCGCTGGTCATCACGAAAACGATGTCAAACACCTTGAGCACCATGATCAAGACTGTGGTCGTGATGGTGAGCAGCGTCCCGCGAATATAAGGAATGATCACTTTGAAAAAGATCTGGACCTCGGTAGCGCCATCGATGCGGGAGGCCTCGAGCAATTCGGCCGGAACACCTTTGACACCAGCAGAAATGACCACCATGGCGAAACCGGTCAGCAGCCAGATCATGATGATTATCAAGAAGAAATTGTTCCATGGCTTGAGGATCAGCCAGCCCTGAGGATCCCCCCCCAGCCACGTATAGATCGCGTTCAGCAGGCCGATCTGCGGCCGGCTCGCGGGTTGGAAGCTGTAGATAAACTTCCAGATCACACTCGCCCCGACAGCGGATATCGCCATGGGTAAGAAGATGAACGATTTGGCGATCGGCTCCCAGCGCCCAAGGCGATCCGCCATGACGGCAATGACGAGGCCGAGCGAGACGACAAAAAATGTGACGAAGACCATCCACAACAGGTTGTTGCGCAGGGCGATCAACATATCCGGGCTGGTGAGGGCAAAGGCGTAATTCTCCAGGCCGACAAACACCTCTGATCGAGCATCGAAGAAACTGAGATACGCCGTCTGAAGCGTGGGGTAGATAAGGTAGAGGGAGATAATCACCAACGCAGGTCCGACGAATACGTATGGACGAACGCTCTCACGCATTGATTTGGGCAAGAGCGAGACGAGATTGTCGGTAACCAGGAACAACGCCCAAACCGCACCAACCCCGATCACGAGAGCGACAACCCCGATGACCAGTTTGTTCGCCTCGCTATCGCGCATGAAGATAAAACTCCAGCGTAGCACGAGGAAGGTGACCACGGGCACGATGAGCGAGACGATGATGCGCAGAGGGCCTGTGGTAAAGATGTCCAAGAGTCGCTTGGACCGCGGGGGGGAGGCTAGGCTTGGGTCCATAAGATCCTCCTGTTTGACTTGATGAAGGGAAGGAGCAGGACGCTTTGGTTGCAGAGCCCTGCTCCTTCGTTCACATCGTGATTTGGTGCCTATCGAGCAGTCGCGCTATGTTACTTAGGCCAGGCTGCGTCGATGGCAGGTAGAACCTCATCCAGGCTCTTGCCACCTACCCAGTCCACGACTCCGGTCCAGAAACTGCCCGTCCCCACTTCGCCCGGCATCAGGTCTGAGCCGTCGAAGCGGAAGGTGTCGGCATTGGCCAGGATGTCAGCAAAACCCGCCAGCGTCGCTGTTGGATACCAATCGCGAGGTACACCATTCATCGCGGCCAGCGCGTTGCCGGCCTTGACCTCAGCCTCGATCGATTCTGCTGTAAGCATGAACTTGACAACCTCACGCCCGGCCGGCGTATCCTTAGCCAGGCTGATCAGGTTGCCTGAACCGAGGACGGGCTTACCGAATTCGGTGCCCATCGGCGGCAGGTAGAAGTAGTCCACATCAACACCGATCTCGCTTCCCTCGGGGAAGAAGTTCGGGATGAAGCTCGCCTGGCGGTGCATGAAGCACCCAGGAGGACTATCAAACAGCGGTGTTGGTGAATCGCCAAAGTTGGTGGTCAGGATGCCGGTTGTCCCCCCGAGCACGTAGCCTTCCTTGAACCAGACCTTGCCGAGTTCCTCGAAAGCGTTGCGTACCTCGGGTGAGTCGAATTTCAACTCGCCGCGCGTCCAGGCATCGTATTTCTCGGGCGGCTGCGTGCGCAGCATGATGTCCTCGATCCAGTCGGTTCCAGGCCATCCGGAGGCGCCACCACTCTCAATGCCTACACACCACGGTACGCCACCATCGGCGACGATCTGATCGCTGAGGGCCATCAACTCGGCCCAGGTCTGGGGGATCGTGTAACCAGCCGCATCAAAGGCCGGCTTGGCGTACCACACCAAGCTCTTCACATCCGCTCCATGCCAGATGCCGTAGACAGTGCCATCGACCGTTCCCAAATCAATCCAGGACTGTGAGTAGGCTGCGCTGAGCTCGCTGTCGGAAATGAAACTTCCCAGGTCTGTCAGGAACCCATCCTTTGCCATGCTGGCCATCAAGCCTGGCTGCGGGAAGTTGAGGATGTCATAGGGATCCCCAGCTTCGGAGCGTACAACTGACAGGGTCTCGAAATCAGGTGAGCCTTCGACAACGACGTCAATGCCGGTGCGCTCTTCAAACCCGACAAAGTTCTGCTCGAAGACCTTGCACTGTTCTTCGCCGCACGCACTGAAGATCGTCACGGTCTGTCCCGCCAGGGACGGGGCCGGCTCTTCCGTGGCTTTGGCTGCGCAGGCGGCCAGGATAATGACGAGCAGCGCAAGTAGTGAAAAATATCCTATCTTCTTAATCATCTTGCTTCTCTCCCTATTTTCTTGTGGAATTCCTTGTTAAAGTCAACTTGGCGTTTATATTTTTTTCCCTCCTTTCGTCAGGCTTCATTGTAGCATAAGCTCTATCGTAACCCTGAATGCGATTTTATGCGTAAAACGTGTCCTTCTCTAGGAGATAGAGAATTCCTATTCAGGGCTGAAGGGTATCGATTCTCAGCCGGATTGACTCGTTACTCGAGATAAGTGCTCGTGTAGGCCTTCGGGGATTGCCGGGGGCGAACTCCCCGCCTGGTACCCGGGGTTTAATGCGATCCTCCCCCCGACCGCACTCGCTCCCACCACACCTGCCAGCACCCCCCAGCACCCCATTGCTAGCCCAGCTCGATCCTTCCATCGCCCTCACCTCGCAGCAGCGTCACCATGAGCGAGAGGTAATCACGCAAGTGGCGCGTGATTAGGAAGTTGTCGCGCACAAATTCATGCGCTTTTACGCCCATGCCCTGCAGCAAGTCGCGGTGGTTGAGCAGGTAGCGGATCCACAGCGCAGCGCCCTCCGGCGTGTCGACCAGGTACCCGGTGTGATGGTCGATGACCTGGATGCGGATCCCGCCCACATTCCCGCCGATGACCGGCTTGCCCTTCCACAGACCCTCCGTAACCGTCAGGCCAAAGCCCTCCTTGAGCGACTTCTGTAGGATGATGTCGGCCGCCCGTTGGAGCGCGTTGATCGTATGGTGGGCATCAGGCGGCAGCAGCAGGATGTGGATATCCGGGTCGCCACCGGCTGCCATCTGCACTTCACGCAGGACGGCGTCGCCTTCCGGATCGTCACTCGCACCACCGCCGGCCAGGACCAGCTGCAAGTGGGGCGTGAATTCGCGCGCCAGGTGGTACGCCCGGATAACTCCCAGCGGGTCCTTGAAGCGGTCGAAGCGCGAGACCTGCAGAATCAAGGGTCGGTCGGGGTCGAGATCATACTCCTTACGCACCGCCTGCACATCACTCACCTTGAGCTGGCGGTTCTTCTCGCTTAAAGGGTCGATGCTGGGTGGGATGATGTACTGTGTGTGAGGCAGCGAGCGCGCAAAGG
>DAOUEJ010000109.1:0-3173 GCA_034430615.1 Anaerolineales bacterium
ATAGAGCTCGGCGTTTTCAAGCAATTGGCAGGGATAGATCTTCAACTCATCCGGCCGTAGGTCGGGGTCGCTCCATAAGCTCGCGAAATCTACGCGGTCGGAATCCAGAGTCGCCCCGAGCAGGTTCGGCATCCAATGCGCCACGACCTTGAAGCCCGCCCCCCGCAGGCTGCGCATTGCAGCACGGGTTTGGTCGACGGTGTGGCCTCGTTTGTTCAGGACCAGGATGTCGTCATCCATGCTCTGGACACCGATCTGAACCTTGGTCACCCCCAGAGCACGCAGGCGGGCGATCTCTACGGCGTCGATGTAGTCGGGCCGGGTCTCGATCACGAGACCTACATTGCGATGTGGGGCCTGCTCATTCGCAAGTTGAGCTTCCACCAGGCGGCTCGATTCAAATCCGTTCAGCGCGTCCAGACAGCGCTGCAGGAACCAGCGCTGGTAATCCTCGCGGTAAGAGCTCCAGGTCCCACCAAGGACAAGCAGTTCGACCTTATCAGTTGGATGCCCGATCGCTTCGAGTGCTTCAAGTCGCGCCGCGGTCTGGTCGAAAGGATCAAATTCATGGTGAAGGGCGCGCTTCGCCCCGGGCTCGTCCGGCAGGTAGGACTTCGGCATGCGCACGTTGGTCGGGCAGAAAATGCATTTTCCGGGGCAGGGGTAGGGTTTGGTTAGCACCGTCACCGTTGTCACGCCCGACAGGGTGCGCACCGGCTTCATCCGCAAGTGTTCGATCATTTCGGGCTCGAACGGCCAATCACCACTGTCGGTCAATTCACGATAGGCATGGATCAGGATGTGCTTGGCCACATACCCGCCTATGGGAAGTGGGTGATGGCGCACGGCTTTCGCCACGCTCGTTCCGGCGCGCACATCGGCCAGGATATCCCTGGCCGTTTCCAGCTGCTCATCCGTATAGGAACGAGATTCGAGCCAGACCTGTTTCGGCTTCATCGACGTATAATTCTGAGCATGCGAAGCGAAGTTCTCCAGACCCTGCGCCGGGTCAATGATTCATTCTACCAAACGTTTGGCGAGCAATTCGCCGACACACGCCAGCGCTTGCAGCCGGGGGTCATGCGAGCGCTCGCTTCGGTTCCAGCCCAATCGAACATGCTCGACCTGGGCTGCGGCAACGCCGAGTTGGCCAGGTATCTGTTTGAGCAGGGTCACACAGGGCGCTATCTCGGCGTCGACAGCAGCGCGATCCTGCTTGCCCGCGCAGCCGCTGCAATCAGCCACGATCGGGCGAGCTTCCTCCATTTCGATCTGAACCAACCCGATTGGTCCACGCATGTGGCTCGTGAATTCGCCGGGCAAGCCGGGTTTGATCGGATCCTGTGTTTCGCTGTACTGCACCACATACCGGGCAAGGATGCCCGTATTGGGTTGTTGAACGCCGTCCATCGTCTGCTGGCAGCGGAGGGGGAAGTTCACCTTTCGGTATGGGATTTCCTTTCCAGCGAGCGGTTGCGGGACCGGATCGTGCCCTGGGAAGAACTCGAATTGACCGCAGGTGAGGTCGACGCTGGCGATTACCTGCTCGATTGGCGGCGCGGTGGGAGCGGGCTTCGCTACGTCCACCACTTCACGAAGGATGAACTGGCTGAACTTGCTGAGGAGAACTCCTTCGAGGTCATCGAGACCTATCATTCGGATGGCGAGAATGGGCGCCTCGGTTTCTATCAGGTCTGGCAAGCTGCACGCTCATCATGAAAGGCGCCTTTGGTGCGATTTTTGACGCTCATCCTGCCGCATGGTAGAATGGCGGCGTTCTGGAGGGCCGCCCGGAGGGATGGCCGAGTGGACGAAGGCGGCGGTCTTGAAAACCGCTGTGGGGCAACCCACCGGGGGTTCGAATCCCTCTCCCTCCGCCTGATAACTACATACCCTGGGGAGGTGCCGGAGTGGTTGAACGGGGGCGCCTGCTAAGCGCCTGTAGGGGCATAAACCTCTACCGAGGGTTCGAATCCCTCCCTCCCCGCTGCATCTTCCTGCCTGATATCCTGCAGCCAAACCCTGAAGTCAGGCCACTTTCCCGTTAGCCGAGAACAGATTGCGGTATAATTGCGGGGCAAACCGGAACCCGGTTTGACCGTGGTAATTTGCGCCCGTAGCTCAGTGGATTAGAGCACTTGCTTGCGGAGCAAGGGGCCGCAGGTTCGAGTCCTGCCGGGCGCGCTGAACCCCCAACCTGCCTCCATGGAGTCTGCACAATGACCCCTGGGGGAGGTTTTTTTATCAACCAGCTCCTGTGATCTGATCTCCGCAGAATGGGGAGCCCACCCAACCAGCTCCATACCGGGTAGTGCATTATCGCCGATTAAGGTTCGGGGTTCTGACGCTTCACGTTGCGGGCGCAGGCGTACAGGATGGTTTTGATGTGAAACGGGGTGAGATGCGGGTGTTTTCCGAGAATGCGTGCTGCTAGGCCAGCGATATGTGGCGCCGCAAAGCTGTTGCCGGTGATCCGGCAGCTGCCATGGTTGACCCAGGCTACCTTAACATCGATCCCGGGTGCGCCAAATTCAACCGGGGGTGAAGGATTGTAGTAGTAGGTATACGGATCTTCTCCTTCAGCCGCTGCGACCGAAATGACCGATGAGTAGAGGGAGGGGTAGCTGGCAACGGGGAAGTTATTCGCTGCCGAGACCAGGACCACATTATGAAAATACGCAAGATCCGTCAGTTCATGGAATAGCGCAAAGTATTCGGTCTTCGAAGTACTCAAGCTGAGGTTGACAACGTGCATGCCGTTGTCGATCGACCAGCGCAGGCCTGCCGCAAACTGCATCGCCTTGCCGGTCATATCCTTGCCCAATACCCGCACGCTGAAGATCTCGGCTGCCGGGGCGATGGCATGGATGATCCCTGCGCAAGCAGTTCCATGTCCACTTACATCCGTGGGAGAGAGCTCCTCTTCGGTTCGCACTTTATCGGGTGATTCGGAATCCCAGGAAATCACCACACCGCGCTTGACCATCCCCCCGAGGGCTGGGTGATCGTGTTCTACGCCGCTGTCCACGATCGCCACCCGGACCCCTTCGCCCTGGCTGCCCTCCCAGGCCCAACCCTGGTCAATCCCCGTCAGGGGTTCGATGAGCGGCAAGGCACGCAGCGCGTCTGCTTCGAATTGTGAGGACCACGCCGGGCGAGGGGTTTTTTCAACC
>DAOUEJ010000110.1:0-2077 GCA_034430615.1 Anaerolineales bacterium
GTACTCAGTGTGACCTTCGTTTCGACGCAGGTCATAGTCCCCGGCAGTTCCGGGGATAGTAGGCTCCCTTTGTGATTTAGCGATTGCTCAGGTGAGCCTACTTCTTTTTCCTCCTATCGGCAATTACGGGACACATCCGAGGATGGTTCCACCCTTGCCGCTCGGCCCAATTTGGGGGATGATGAAGGGGTCTTGCCGCAGCCCGTTGGGTAATGGTTGCGCAGAACGCTTGCCCATCCCAGCAGTGCTTGTTTCCTTAGCAACAACGCTGCCCCGAGCCTGTTCAGAGGCCCGGAACCGAGGCCAATGTCCCATATCTTCAAGCTCGCCCACTTTCTCAAACCCTACAGGAAACGATCACTCGTGGCTCTGGTGCTACTCACGGCGGTGGTCTTCATGGACCTGGCCATCCCACGGCTGATCCAGCGCATCATCGATCAGGGCATCGGCGGCCACAACCAGACGGTGGTGATTCAGACCTCGCTCATCATGCTTGGCATTTCCGTCCTGGATGCCTTCTTCGCCATCGGCAATAACATGTTCTCGGTACAGGTCGGCGAATTCGTCGGCCGCGATCTGCGCCAGGCGTTGTTCCATAAAATCCAATCCTTTTCGTTCGGCAACCTTGACCACCAAAAGACTGGCCAACTGATCGTGCGCCTGAGCAGCGATACCAGCGCACTGCAGCGTCTAATCCGTGTAACGCTACGCATCGGCACGCGCGCCCCACTGCTGATGATTGGCAGCCTGATCCTGATGGTGTCGACCAGCCTCGACCTGGCGTTGACCATGCTGCCGCTGCTGCTGGTCACAGCGGTGATCGTGGTGATTTTTATCCTCAAGACGGAGCCACTGTTCCGGCTGGCTCAGCAAAAGCTCGACCGGCTCAACACGGTCCTGCAGGAGAACATCGCCGGCGTCCGCCTGGTCAAAGCCTTTGTCCGGGCAGACTTCGAAGGAAAACGCTTTGAAAGCGCCAATGAGGACTACACGCTGTATTCAGTCCGGGTTATGGAGTTCATGTCCAGCATGCAGCCCGCCCTGACCGTGTTCGTCAACATCGGGATGGTCATCGTGATCTATGCCGGTGGTCTGCAGGCTATTGCCGGCAACCTGACGGTCGGGCAGATCGTGGCATTTACCAACTATCTGCTGACCACCATGACGCCGCTGATCATGATGACGATGCTCTCCAACGTTTGGGCGGCCGGGATCACATCCGCCCGGCGCGTCAACGAGGTCCTTGATGCCGAGCCGGAAGTGCAGGATGCACCTGATGCTTGCCCACTGCCGGAACCGGTTCGCGGCCGGGTGGCATTTGAGAATGTCAGTTTCCACTACAACAACGACCAGAATCAACCCGTTTTACACGAAATCAATCTGGATATCGAACCCGGTCAGACGGTGGCGTTCCTGGGAGCCACCGGTTCTGGAAAATCCAGTCTGGTCAACCTGGTACCGCGCTTCTACGATGTCAGCGCCGGTGCAGTCACCATCGACGGGTTGGATGTTCGTCACCTGGAACAGGATTCGCTCCTGGCGCATATCGGTGTCGTTCCACAAGAAAGCGTGCTCTTCTCGGGGACTGTGCGTGACAACATCACCTACGGCAACCCATCTGCCAGTGAAGATGAGGTGATCACCGCCTCTAAAGCGGCACAAGCCCATGAGTTTATTCTCGCCCTGCCCCAGGGCTACGACTCGCACGTCGAAGCGCGCGGCGTCAACCTATCCGGTGGTCAGAAGCAGCGCCTGGCCATCGCCCGCGCGCTCCTCACCCACCCCAGCATCCTGATCATGGACGACAGCACCAGCGCCGTCGATGTAGAAACCGAAGCGCACATTCAAGCCGCCCTCGATTCGCAACAATTCAGCCATACCAGCCTGTTGGTTGCACAACGTATCAGCAGCGTGTTGCTGGCCGACAAGATCGTGGTTATCGACCGGGGCCGCATCGTCGCCGAAGGCACCCATCAGCAGCTCATGAAAAGCAGCCCGATCTACCGCGAGATCTTCGATTCGCAGCTGGGCGAAGGCTTGCCGTCGGAGATCCCCGACGGTGGAATGGCGAGCGATC
>DAOUEJ010000111.1:0-25876 GCA_034430615.1 Anaerolineales bacterium
CTTTTCTTCTGGCGCCCTGTCCAATGCTCGCTCGAGATCGTCCAGCACACTCAGGTAGCGGGTGATCACTTCGCCTGAGATTCGGGCACGCGCCTCTTCCGTCTCACGTTCCATGCGCTTTTTGTAATTCGCGAACTCAGCCCGTGCCCGTTGCCAGCCGTCGAGATACTCCGCCGCCTCATTCTGGGCATGCTCGAGCATCTCCTCCTGGGTTTCGGAAGTCGCTTCGGTCTGAGCAGCATCTTGCTGATCGGAAGCTTCCGCCTCGATCTCGCTCTCTTCCTGAGTTAAAATTTCTTCGTCCTCGGGTCGTTCGTCGTCCTGATGCTTTTCCTTCTGACTCACGACGCCTCCTTAAGGGTTCGACCGGGTTTCCCGATCAAGAGTCTCGTGTTCAACCTGCATAGCTTTCGATGACCAGATCACTCAATAGACCGGCTACGTAGCGGACAGCGGAAATCGTCCTCCCATAGGCCATCCGCGTCGGTCCCAGGACGCCTAGAGCGCCCGTGGCGTAACCGGGGGCACCATAGCGGGTAACGACCATGGTGCACTCCTTTAGGTCTTCCCAGGCGCCCTCTCCGCCGATGACGACCTGGACGCCGCCAATGTTCGGGCTGAGGACATTGGCCAGTACCTCTTCAAGGAAGCTTCGTTCCTCGAGAACCCGCAGAGCCTGACGCGCGATTCCGGGGTCGGCAAACTCGGGTTGAGCAAGGACGTTGGTCAACCCATCGCGGTAGATCTCACCGGTCCAAACCGCGTCGGCGCGAGCCATCATCTCTCCGACCAACCTAATCACATCCTGGGCCAGATCCGTAAACTGGCCAATGAGAGCAGCAATCCCAGCGCTGTTTTTCCTGGCACAGGACTGCATTAATTTTTCTGCCGTCGCTGTGAGCTGCTCCTGCGGGATAACTTCCGCCAGGGTTAGCATCTGCTGCCGTACTTCTCCGCCCTGCAGGACGAGCACGAGCAGCACCTGACGACCCTGCGTGGCGATCAGTTCGAGATGCTTGAAGATGGCACGTTCGGAGCGGGGCGTTGTCGCCAGCGAAGCTGCATGTGAATGCTGGGCAAGGATGGAGGCTGAGAGTCGAACCCACTCGTCGATCTCGGCCGGAGCCTGGTGAAATTGATGACTGATTAGTCGCTTCTCGGCATTGGGAAGCTCGGTGTCCCCGAGCAGTTGGCGCACGAAATAGCGGTATCCCTCCACAGTCGGCACACGACCAGCGGATGTGTAAGGTTGGCCGAGCAAGCCTTCTTCCGTTAGAAGGACCATCTCGTTGCGGATGGTCGCCGAGCTAACGTTCAAGTTATACCGATCGACAAGGTTTTTCGAGCCAACTGGCTCTGCCGTTTCGTTGTATTCACGCACGATCAGCGCCAGGATGGTTTCCTGCCGTTCACTGATGGGGCTCATCACGCTCCCTATAGAAATTAGCACTCTAGGCGCGAGAGTGCTAAAAATACATTGAACGATCATACCATAGGCAACTTCGGAGCGTCAAGCATACCTGCGAGCCATGCTCTCTAAGGTTGGCGTGTTAAGGATTCTTAGGCTGAGGCAATCGGAATAGGTGGGAAATTCGCCTGCGGATTGACATTTCCAGATGAGCCAAGTAGTATGCCGGCTCAAGCATAAACGAGGTGCGCAGATATGGTGGAAATACTGGATCTGAATGATGAGACCTTCGAAGCGGAGGTTCTGAACGAAAGCCGACCGGTGCTGGTTGACTTTGGCGCAGAATGGTGCAAGCCCTGCAAGCAGCTGGATCCGATCGTCGAGGAACTCGCCCAGGAGTGGGGGTCGTCGGTAAAAATTGTGAAACTCGACATCGACGAGAATATGAGTACAACGATGAAGTTCTCGGTGATGGGCGTACCCACGCTTATGCTCTTTGTCCAGGGAGAGCCGGTGGAGCGCTTGAAGGGCTTTCTGCCCAAGCAGAAGATCCTGGCCAAGCTGTCACCCCACCTGCCATAGTGAAGGGTCGCACACTTGACCCGGCCTAAGACCGGGCCTATACTGCGAGCATAATTTACACATTAACGGCTGAGACGAGGACGAGTAAGCGATCCAAGGGTGTCACAGAGAGCGGGGCAGCTGCGATCCCGTACACCGGAGACCGTGGAATGGACCTCTGAGCTGCAGGGTGAACGAGTGTATGCACTTGAGTAGCCTGCGCCGGATCCGCCACCGTTAGCAGGCGGACGGTATCAAGCAACAGATACCGGGTGAGGAGAGGTCGTGATGTAACGACCTAAGCTGGGTGGTACCGCGGGCTATTTGCTGCCCGTCCCAGATCGGGACGGGTATTTTTATTCCCCGGGCGCAGATCGTCACGCCCGGGCGAGAAGGAGACAGGAGATGCCAGAAGACAGGAAAAGAATTCTCACAGGTGACCGTCCTACCGGGCGGCTGCACCTGGGTCATTACGTCGGCTCGATCGCCAACCGGGTCCAGTTGCAGGATGAGTACGACTGTTACTTCATCATCGCTGATCTGCATACCCTCACGACCAGACCAGAGCGAGAATCGATCGCCGAGGTCGAACCGAATATACGCGAGATGCTCCTGGATTACTATGCTGCCGGCATCGATCCAGAGAAGAGCACGGTCTTCCTGCAGTCAGCCGTACCTGAAACCTTCGAGCTGAACCTGATCTTCGAGATGCTGGTCACGGTTCCCCGCCTGGAGCGCATCCCGAGCCTGAAGGAAATGGCCAGCGCAGCACACCTTGACCGGATGCCCTTCGGGCTGCTTGGTTACCCGGTGCTGCAGGCTGCAGACATCCTCCTGCCACGGGCGCACCTTGTTCCGGTCGGCAAGGATAACGAGGCACACGTCGAAGTGACGCGTGAGATCGCGCGCCGCTTTAATTACCTGTATGGGGAGGTCTTCCCGGTCCCGGATGTGATGATCGGTGAAGTGCCCACGCTGGTTGGCACAGACGGGCAGGCGAAAATGAGCAAATCGCTGGACAACGCCATCTATCTGGCCGATGACGCCAAGACGGTTGAAAGTAAAGTGAGGGCGATGTACACCGACCCGAATCGGGTGCGGGCAGATATCCCCGGTCGGGTGGAAGGCAATCCGGTATTCATCTATCATGACGCCTTCAACCCGGATAAGGCTGAAGTCGAGGATCTTAAAGCCCGCTACCGGGAAGGCAAGGTTGGGGACGTCGAGGTAAAGACGAAGTTAGCGGCTGCGCTAAATAACTTCCTGGAGCCTGTGCGGGAGCGGCGGGCCGAACTTGCCCGTGATCCTGACCTGGTGATCTCCTACATGCTGGAAGGCACGAAGCGTATGCGTCGAGAAGCCTCCGAGACGATGCGCCGCGTGCACGAAGCGATGGGCATGTACCGGCCCAACCTGGATTGATCTGCGATCACCCGACGCGGTCGCCCCTCGGCAGGCCCTGGTGTATAATCGCCTGCGCTCACCCGATGCTGATGGTCAGGATGGCCGATGACGAAGAAAATCCGCGTCTTAATGGCGAAACCAGGGCTTGATGGGCACGATCGCGGGGCGATGGTCGTTGCCCGCGCGCTGCGTGATGCGGGAATGGAAGTGATCTACACCGGTTTGCGCCAGACCCCAGAAATGGTCGCCGAATCAGCACTGCAGGAGGATGTTGACGTCGTCGGCTTATCTATCCTCTCCGGTGCACATATGGCGCTTGTACCTCGTGTTCTAGAACTGCTTCGTGAACAGGGCCAAGAACGGGTAGTTGTTCTGGTAGGTGGGATCATCCCAGACGATGACGTCCCCCAGCTTCTGGAGCTGGGTGTTGCAGCAACTTTTGGTCCAGGGACGAGCACGGATGAGATCGTGCGAGCCATTCGCGAGGCCACCGGCACGCATGACTCTGACTGAGCGTATCCTTCAGGGTGATCGCCTGGCCCTCGCTCGACTCCTGTCCGAACTCGAAGACCAATCAACCCAGGGAGCTGAAACCCTGGGTGATCTCTACCCCCACACTGGGAAAGCCCATCTGATCGGAATCACCGGTGCCCCCGGCACCGGGAAATCGACACTGGTTAACCGGCTCGTAAAACGCTTCCGCTTGAGCGCTCCATCAAACTCAAACCCCGCCCCATCCGTCGCTGTGATCGCCGTTGACCCAAGCAGCCCATTCAGTGGTGGTGCGATCCTGGGTGACCGCATCCGAATGAGGGACCTGGCGGGCGATGCGGGGGTTTTCATCCGCAGCATGGCGAGCCGGGGTAAGCTGGGTGGACTTGCCAGCGCCACCGGAGCATTCACAATGGCCTTCGATGCGGCTGGCTTCGACCTCGTCCTGATTGAGACCGTCGGCGCCGGGCAGGCCGAGGTCGACATTGCCAGCAGTGCGCATACGACAGTCGTCATTGATGCGCCCGGCCTGGGTGATGATGTGCAGGCCAACAAGGCTGGGATCCTCGAAATCGCCGATATCATGGTCGTAAATAAATTTGATCTGCCCGGCGCAGAGCGAGCACTGCGCACGCTCGAAATGGCCATGCATCTAGCACAACCCGGACCAAGCACTTTACCGGCTGGCTGGGAGATCCCTGTCCTTGCCACCGTGGCAACGACTGGCGAAGGGATCGACAACCTGGCTCAGGCAATCATGAACCACCGCCGTTTCTTGAAGGAAAGCGGTGGCTGGGGCGCTCGGGAGCAAATTCGTGTCGAAACCCAACTCAGGCAAGACCTGGCTTCGTTCCTACTGGGCGACTTCATGGATCGCCTGGTGGAAGGGCGCTTCGACACTCTGGTTAAGGCGGTCGTGGACCGCCAACTGGCACCTCTGGCTGCGCTCGAAGCGCTTCTACGCGACGGAGACCAGTGAATTGGAGGCTCGGGATCTTGCGCTCTCAACATGGGTCAGGCTAGACTCTCGTTGGGTTGATGGCATGGAGTACGGACCAGGAACAAAATAGGTGGTGTGTAGATGAGCAAACAGTATGGCTACGGGGAAATCAAGCTCTTCGCAGGATCGGGATCGCCCGATCTGGCTCAGGAGATCGGCGAGTATCTGAGTGTACCCCTGGAAGAATATGACCTGGTTCAGTTTACGAATGAAAACCTGTTTATCAAGCTGCATGGGAGCATCCGGGGTCAGGACGTCTACCTGATCCAATCGATGGGGCTACCGGTCCACCGCAACCTCATGGAAATGCTGATCATGATCGATACCCTAAAGCGTGATTCGGCTGGCCGCATCACGGCTGTCTTTCCCTACATGGCCTATGCTCGCTCGGATAAGAAGGACCAGCCGCGCGTGCCGATCACGGCACGATTGGTAGCGGATATGATCGAAGTCGCCGGCGCGGACCGCTATATCACCATTGATCTTCACGCCGGGCAGATCCAGGGTTTTTTCTCAATCCCGGGTGATGTCTTGACAGCCTTTCATCTTCTGAGCGATTACTTTTTGCAGAAAGACCTCTCAAACACGGTCGTCGCAACCGCTGACCTGGGCTTTGCCAAGAAAGGTCGCAACTTCGCCGTCAAGCTCGGGGTTCCATTAGCCTTTGTTGAAAAGCGCCGGAGCGGAGAACATGCGCGCGCCCAGGCGCACACCGTGATCGGGGATGTTAGTGGGAAGAACGTCATCCTGGTCGATGATGAGGTGCTGACGGGAGGATCGGTTTCCGAAGCGGTGGATATCCTGCTCGATCATGGGGCACAGGACATCTACCTTTCCTTCACGCATGCGCTGCTGACATCTGGTGCCATCGAGCAACTATCAAAGAAACCGATCAAGGAAATCGTAACTACGAACACTCTGCCTATTTCGGAGGAGAAACGCATCCCCAACCTGACCGTCCTTTCGGTTGCTCCACTCCTGGGGGAGGTCATCTTGCGCGCACACGAGGGACGCTCCGTTGGAGAGCTCTTCAACGAATAATGAGCACATTGACGTTGAGTGCGGCGGAGATCTCCGCCGCACTTTTTGGTTAAAGCCCATCCACGGCCAGGGATTTTTCCCATGCCGGGCAGCCGTAAAGCAGCACTGTAATGTACTCAAAGTCTTTGGGTTTCTGTTCGTGTGGCCCTGGCGTAATATCTGGCAAAACAGTTCAGGCTGTCTTGAACTGGAGCACGAAGGGTTCCCAAGCGCTTGTATCCAGACCCTGGCGTTCGCGAAAGTAGTAGTGGCGGGCAATATCACCCTGCTGCTCGCGATTGAAGTCCAAGAGCGATTTCCCATCAAGAGCGGCCTGCCGTAGTCCTTGGTCCCAGCCGTATCCGTATGCCTCCGCACCCAGTCGAATTTGTGCCCAGAGCGCCTGGATGAGATAGACAGGGCCGTGGTGCTGATACTGCCAGGTGTGAGTAAGTTCATGCACCAACCAGGACATATCATTGAGGAAGATCGGGTCGGTGATAGGCAAATCCGTCCGCAGCTTGACGGGGAAGTAGACCCGGTTTCCGAGCGTGATTGCGTTGTGCGAGGGTGGTCCAGAACCGGATAACTTGGATCCAATATGGGCGATAGTGTCCGGCCAGGCAACCCCCTCGATTACGCTTATAGAGGGGTAATCGATTGTGGAGGAAAATACACGCCGTGCTTCCTGTTCCTCAGTATCTGTAAGCTTGCGTGGGTTCGGCAACTGGCTGGTTTCCTCCATAGATCTACGGGCAGATGCTGAGCCTGTCAGGAATCTAGCAGGGCATTGTGGGTACCGCTCAGGGATCCCATTCTATCCGGAAAAGGCGACGAAGAGTATGACCACGTGGATCATGAACCAATGCAGGCCAAAAAGTGGTTAGAGCTGGCTTGCTGGTGCTGGGTTTGTGAACATGCCAGCCTGGCGCAGCGTGAGGATGACCTCAAAGAGCGGGTAGCCGGTTGGGCAGACGCTGTCACACATGCCACAACCTCCACAAGTGTTCAACCATAAGAGCAGATCTTGCTCGTCTTCCAACTGCTGGTCGGGCAGACCAAAGGTTGGACAGTGGGCCTCAAGCACATCCCAGCAATGGGAACAATGCATAAGGTGTTCCAGCAGAGCGGCCGGGGTAGCATGATCCGGGTCAAGGACATCCTGGCGATCTTCCAGGCTCCTGCTCCTCCATCGCGCCAGGTTGGCGAGAACCCGTGCACGGCGTGCTTCAATCCCGGGTGGGACATCGGACAGGATCAGTCGGTCTTCGAGCGGGTTGGCAAATTTTGTTTCGTGCCAATCAAGCGAGATCTGCTTCTGGGTTTCATAGCCAAACAATTGGAGATGAAGGTCGACTTGTTCTGGATACGGGGCGTCACATAGCTGGCAGCTCTGCTGATATCGGCTGGGAAGGATGCCGCCCTGCGCTGCGAAGTGCAGCGTTTCCCGTGTCATCTGGGAATGATCCGCCATCAAGGTCAGGTGCCGGCGGTAGTCTTCGGGGGGAAGTGCTCCGAGACAATCACTGCTGATCAGGAGCACATCTTCCCGACCCAGCCCCTCAGCTTCGACGATATTCCTCAAGCTGCGCATTTCGCAAGGCCTGAGGCACAATCCCAGGGTCCCTCCTGTATGGGAGTTTAACGCATCCGCCGCCAGCCGGGCGGCGTTGCCTGGCATCACCGGGGCAAACGGGTCCGCCTGCGATAGCAGGTTTGGATTGCGGATCAGGGTTGGGATGGGGAGCTGATCCTCTTCAGACCAGATCGGGATCAACAGCGCGTTGAGTGGCGCCGCTTCCCACACGCTTTGCAGCAGCCTACGAGTTGTGGTAAGCGGCTGCTCATCCTTGACCTCGATTGTTCTCAACGCGCACATCGGATGCTCCGCGCTTGTTACCCGTTCTGCGAATCGGGTGGGATGGACAGAACTTCCGCAATATCGAGTGCCTTGACCTGATCTCCCGTCCCCTTACTTGTAATCGCGTCTTCGAACATGATCAAGCAGTACGGGCATGCCGTAACAATGCATTCCGCGCCGGTCTCATCCACGGCCTGTGCGAGGCGTCGGTGATTGATGCGTGTGTTGGGGTCGATCTCCATCCACATCTGTCCACCACCGCCCCCGCAGCAGAAAGCGTCAGCCCGGTTGCGTGCCATCTCGACCCGGTCGAGCCCAGGGACAGCGTCCAACACCTGCCGGGGAGAATCGTAAACCTGGTTGTAGCGCCCCAGGTAGCACGGATCATGGTAGGTGACCCGCTCATGATCATGTTTCGAGGCGGGGATCAGGGAACCATCGCGAACAAGCTCTGCGAGCAGCTCAGTATGATGGATCACTTCATACTGGGGTCCGATGGCGGGGTACTCATTGCTGAGCGTGTTGAAGCAGTGGGCGCAGGCCGTGAGCAGGCGAGAGAACTCGACCGAGGCCAGGGCTGCCAGGTTTTCCTCGGCCATTACCTGGAAGAGGTATTCATGCCCGAGGCGGCGCGCCGTCTCGCCGCAGCATTTCTCGGCGCCCAGGACGGCAAAATCGACGCCCGCTCGCTGGAGCGCCCGAGCCAGGGCACGGGCGGCAGATTGGTTGCGGGCATCGTAGGCGTAGGCGCACCCAACAAACCAGAGCAAATCGGTCTTCTCGCCCGGTTGGAGCACACGAACCCCGAGTTCCTTGATCCAGGGCGCACGTTCCTCGAGCGGCAAACCCCACGGGTTACCGCGACGCTCAAATTGCACCAGGGTCTCACCCACGGAACCCGGAACCTGGCCTGTCGTGAGCGTGAGGTACCGCCGCAGATCGATTGCGGCCGAAACGGGATCGATGAACATCGGACAGGTTTCCACGCAAGCACCGCAGGTTGTGCACAGCCAGGGGCTCTCGTCTCTAATAAACTGGTCAAACAATGTGCCGGCGTAGCCGCCGTTTTCTCCCATTAAGGTCATATGGCTGGCCTGCTGGAGATGGAAGATGAGATCCCGGGGGGAATAGGCCATCCCGCTCATGGTTGCCGGACAGACATCTTCGCAGCGTCCGCACTGTGTGCAGGCGTCGAATGAGAGCAGCTGGTGGGATTTAAATTCCTGGACAGATCCGACCCCGAGGGTTTCTGCATTCTCGATATCCACTATCAGATCGAGTTCGCCCGACTTTCGTGCGGGCCGCAGGACGATGTTTAACGGGCCGCTGATCAGGTGCCGCAGCTTGGTGAAGGGTAAGCTGACAACGAAGAGCGTGCCCGTAACTGCATGGGCCCAGAAAAACCAGGCATGGATGGGTGCGAGTGGGTCGAGCCTGACGCCCAGTCCTTCAAGCCCCAGTGCAATCAAGTTGCCAATCGGGGACCAGGCACGCCACGCGGGGTTGGCGGCAATCAAACGTGCTGCTTCGGAGGCAAATCCAAGCAGAGCGATGACGAGCAGCAGAACGAGAGCGTACCAATCATCCCAGTGGTTATGAAGATAGTCGGGTCTAAAGAAGGCGCGCCGGGCCATGGCCATGAGCACCCCGATGACCAGCATCGCCCCGCCAACGTCCATAACTAACTCGAACCACAAGTAAGCGTCGCCGCGTGGGAAGGGGAGCTCAACCGGTAGGAAAAGCGGGTACTGGAGAAGGTTGATAAGGGTCCCCAGGATCTGGATTGTCATGCCCCAGAAGATGAGCAAGTGCATCACACCGGGGTAGATACGCTTGATCACGCGAACCTGGAGGATCACGTGCTGGAAGAGATCCCGGACGGCAGATCGCCAACTTGGCCCTGCTTTAGGGGAACTGGGTGAGGTCAACGTCACGCCGGTCAAGCCTCACCGCCAATCATTAGATTCCCATCCTGGCTGAAGACAGCGATCGAGGTGAGCGGGGAAGGGGGCGGACCACTGATCACCGAGCCGTCACGCGGGTCAAAGTAGCCATCGTGGCAGGGACATTCGAGCATCCCACTTTCCGGGTTCCACTTCACCAGGCAGGCGAAGTGGGTGCAGACTGCTGAGTAAGCCACGAGGCCGGCATCCTTGTGGTTGATGACGATCGCCGGATAGCGTCCAAAGCGCACAGTCTTCGCTTCACCGGGCGGTATGCTGTCAACTGGACCAATTGTGATAGGTTCGGTAGGGACTTCTTCGAGTTTTGCCGGCCAGAAGTAGGCGATGACAGGTCCGAACAGCGCTGCCACGCCACACAGGGCTAATGCGCGGTTGAGTAATTTGATGAAGCCCCTTCGCTCCAGTTCGGGTTCGTGATCGGTCATTGCGATCTCCACAGGTCCATGGGTTGCAGCGTAGCCTCAGCCAATCGCAGCCTTCACGGTCAGCGCAGCCACCACGAGGCAGGCAACGATCGCCATTCCCCAGCGCACCTTTTTCGCCCGCTGGCTATCCTGCTTCCGGTCGATGAAAGGCCAGAGCGCGAGGACAATCAGGCCAACGATCGGGATGATTACACCCAGCGTCTTGGATACATATTTCAGCATCTCGTACAGGAACAGGAAATACCACTCCGGTTGCGCGTTCGCGGGCGTGTCCATTGGGTCGGCTGGCGCCCCAAGTCCGATGGGCCAGATCGAGCCGAGAACCCCCACCAGGACGACGATGACGAGCAGCCCGAGCGCGACCTTCGCCTCGGTGAGGATATGGTCAGGATAGAAGGGGATTGTCTGATCCGTCTTCTCTGATTCAGTTTCAGACATCGGGTCTTCGACCTCCAGTTTAAAGCGGGCGGGCGATCCCCTGACGGCGGATCATGACAAAGTGGACGCCAAGGAAGAGCAGAATGAGGGCGGGTAGGGCGATGACATGCAGCGCATAGAATCGGCTTAAGGTGACTGCGCTCACATCCCAACCACCGCGAGCAAAGACCAGGATCAGATCACCGATCTGTGGGATGCCGCCGGCGATCTCGCTTGCCACAGTTGTCGCCCAGTAGGCTCGCTGATCCCAGGGGAGCAGGTAGCCGGTGAGCCCGAAACCAAGCGTAGTAATTAATAAAACGATCCCACTCACCCAGTTCAACTCACGCGGGGCTTTAAAGGCACCATGGATGAAGACACGCAGCATGTGAGCTACGACCGTAAGCACCATTCCGTTCGCTGACCAATGGTGGATTGCCCGGATCGCTGCGCCAAAGCGTACTTCGTTCTCGATGAAAAGGATGCTCTGGTAAGCTGCCTCGGGTGTGGGCTTGTAATAGAACATGAGCATCATGCCGGTGATGCCCTGGATCACAAAGAGTGTGAAGGTGATCCCACCCAGGCAGTACATCCAGCGAGTGGAAAAGAGTTCAACCGGTTTGTTGAGCACTTTCTTGAGTGGCTCGACGATTTTGTAACGCTCATCGACCCACTCCAGCGCCCGCACCCGCAGGGGCTTCCAGGGGCGTCTCCCAACCCAGGCACTGCCAGTGCGGTACACACCAAAGATAAAAACCAGACCCCCCAGGCTGGCCAGGCTCCAACGTGCCAGCGGCGTCCACATGTTTTCGATCGAACCACTCAGGTGGCAGTGAAGACAGGTGTCAGTTTCGGCTGGGAGGGGTGGTTCAAGTCCGGCGTGCCCAATGGAAAGTCCCTGGGCGAGCGCAAGTGCCCGTCCGCTTGTTTGGGTAAGCTCTACGTTTTGGGCGGAGCGGGGAGTACCCATGACGACCGCCGCGGTCACGAAGAGCCCGATTAGGACAAGAACGACAAACATGTGGCGGAACTGCCGCATAAACACCTCCAGCAGGTCGGTATGCGAACACCGGCGATGGGGCGCATGCAAGGTGTGAGCCTAGGTGTACGATATGTGACAAATACTACAAAAGATAGTGAAAAGACTCATATAGAGAGGGGAGAAACGTCCTTCAGGCGTGGCATGCGTATTTTGGCATGGCTGCGGGGCTAACTCCAGCGGACCTAATCCGTTCTGTGGATGGGAAACGAATTCTGAACTCACGTTTGAGCCGAGGTCGGGGACTTCTCGGCACGCGTCTGCCAGTTCCCTATTACGACATACATCGCTGTGGCAGCCACCCCGAGGATTCCTGCTGCGTACCAGACCCAGCGGGGATCGAAGTAGTCCATCAGGATCCCGGCCAGAAGTGTCCCGACCACGGGTCTAAACCGGATAATTCCTCGTAATGGGTGAACATCATCAAACTGTTCAATGCGTTCAGGGTCGGTTCAGGACCGATGCGAACCCTTGAGGCTTTGCAGCCGGACGGGCTGGGCCTACAATGAAGCCGCTTGAGTTGGGACCAGCGAGGGTGGCATGGATTCAAAGCTCATCACGATGCAGCAGGCGGTAGAGACGTACGTGCAGGATGGGTGTTCGATCGCCATCGAAGGCTTCACCGCGTTCATCTCCTTCGCTGCTGCGCATGAGGTGATCCGTCAGGGTCGCAGGGATCTGTGTTTGATCCGCATGACGCCGGACCTGGTCTACGACCAAATGATCGCCGCCGGCACGGCTCGCAAGCTGATCTTCTCCTACCTCGGCAACCCGGGCATCGGATCACTCCATGCCATCCGTCGCGCGGTTGAGAAGGGTATCCCTAGACCGCTCGAACTGGAGGAGTATTCCCATTTTGGAATGATCGGGCGCTATATCGCTGGTGCCAGCCGGCTGCCGTTCTTCCCGCTTCGTTCGTACATTGGTTCCGACCTGCCCAGCGTAAACCCCTCCATCCGCATGGTTCCCAATCCCTATGGGGAGGGGGAGCTAGCCGTCGTGCCACCGCTCAACCCCGACATCGCCTTCATTCATGCCCAGCGTGCGGATCGGGAAGGAAACACCCAGGCCTGGGGCTTGCTCGGGGTGCAAAAAGAGGTAGCCTTCGCTGCAAAGAAGGTTGTGGTGGTTGTCGAGGCTCTTGTTGATGAAGATGTCATCCGGGCCGATCCGAATCGCACGCTCATCCCGGGCATGGTCGTCGAGGCCGTCGTCCATGAACCTTTTGGCGCACATCCCTCCTACGTCCAGGGTTACTATGACCGTGACAACCAGCAATACCTTGAGTGGGATGAGATCTCTCGCGACCACGAAGCGACGCTCGCGTGGCTCGAACGATGGGTCTATGGCGTTGAAAATCGCCAGGCTTACTTGAAGCTTCTGCCGGCCGGCACCCTTGAGAGGCTCAAGCCCGGATCCAAACCCTCGCTCCCGGTTGAGTATGGAGAGTACCGATGAGTGAGTACACGGCTTCCGAGATGATGATCGTAAGCGCCTCGCGAGCACTCCATTCTGCGCGCAGCGTCCTGGTTGGCGTTGGCTTGCCCAATATCGCCTGCAACCTGGCCCGCAGAACCCATGCACCGGATCTAATCCTGATCTACGAAAGCGGGGTGCTGGGTGCCCAGCCGGCGAGGCTGCCGCTCTCTATTGGTGACCCGACCATTGTCAGCGGGGCAAGCTGGGCTGGGCCTATGGCGGATCTCTTCCTCTACATCCTCCAGGGTGGGTGGGTCGACGCGGCGCTACTAGGTACAGCGCAAATCGACCGCTTCGGTAATCTGAATTCAACCGTCATCGGCGACTACAGCTCACCGAAGGTAAGGCTGCCAGGGAGCGGCGGGGCGTGTGACATCGCCATCAATGCCCGGGAGACTTTTATCATCACCCGCCTCGGCAAACGGACGTTCGTCGATGTACTTGATTTTCAGACCACGCCCGGTCATCTCGCAGGCGGCCGATCACGGGCAGAAGCAGGCATTCCCGGTGCAGGTCCGGCTCAAGTCATCACGGACCTGGCACTCTTTGGCTTTGATCTAGCCTCGGGGGAGATGGAGCTCGCCTCGCTCCATCCCGGGGTGGAGTTGGAGCAGGTCGAGGCAGGGATTGATTGGCCGATCAAGAGCCATCCCGGGCTCGGGTACACCGATCCACCATCCAGTGAGGAACTGCGCATCATCCGTCAGGATTTGGACCCGGAGGGCCTCTACCGATGAAGAAACCCGCTAGCCTGCCCTGGCAGGAGCGCTCGCAAGAGGAAGTCCTTGATCTGTGCCTCAAGCATAATTTCTGGACCTGGTCAGCCCAGGCCTCGATTGACCCACTGCCGGTGGAAAGGGCTGAGGGCGTCTATCTGTACGATTTTGAAGGGAAAGCCTACCTGGACTTCAACGCCTCAGTGATGTGCGTAAATCTGGGGCATGGTGATCGACGCGTGATCGATGCCATCACAGAGCAGGCCAGGCAATTAGCCTTTGCCGGCCCCCACACAGCCACCCGGCCCCGGGCCGAGCTCTGCCGTAAATTGGTCGAAATCCTGCCCGGCGACCTCAACCGCATCCTTTTCACATTAGGTGGTGCGGAAGCGACGGAGAACGCGATCAAGATCGCCCGGGCACATACTGGCCGGTCGAAAATCCTCTCCAGCTATTACTCCTACCATGGAGCGACGCATGGTGCGCTGGCCGTGACCGGTGATGATCGCCGGATTGCGTGGGAGCCGTACCTGATGCCTGGCGTGGTGCATTTCTTCAGCCCCTATCGCTACCGTTCGATCTTCCCCTCGCATACAGCGGAAACTCAGGAGGCAACCATCTCCGCGGACTACCTGTCTCATCTCGAGCAGGTCGTCAAGAGAGAGGGCGCAGAGTCGATTGCCGCCATCCTGCTAGAGACGGTGGTCGGAACGAATGGCGTCCTTGTCCCGCCTGATGGCTACCTGGCGGGCGTGCGCGCCCTTTGTGACCGGGAGGGGATCCTGCTGATCTGCGATGAGGTCATGTCGGGCTTCGGACGAACCGGAGAATGGTTTGCCATGCAGCACTGGCGGGTCGTTCCCGATATGGTGCTGATGGCGAAGGGTCTTACTTCCGGTTATGCACCGCTCGGCGCGCTCGCCATTCGTGAACCCATTGCGGCGACCTTCGATGAGCGCATCTTCCAGGGAGGCCTGACATTCAATGGCCATCCGTTGAGTCTGGCGGCAGCCATCGCCAACATCCGGGCGATGGAAGAGGACGGGCTGGTCGGGCGAGCACGGGAGATGCAGCCCCGGCTGATTCGTGAACTCCAACAGCTTATGACCCGGTACGATTTCATCGGGGATGTCAGAGCGATCGGCTTGTTTGGCGCGCTGGAATTGGTGGCGGACCGGGAGCGACGAACTCCGCTTACCCGGTTCGCTGATGGAAGGTCAGCAATCAAGGAACTGCGAAAGATCGCCAGGGAGCGGGGCTTATTCATCTTCGGACGTGGTTCGATCCTGCTGATCGTCCCGCCTCTGTGTATTTCCGAAGCGGAGTTTGAAGCCGGTTTCAGAATCCTGGGTGAGAGCTTGCAGGAATTCCAGACTTCAGTGACCGGGGCAAGGATCACGTAAGGATTTTTTGGGATAGTACGTCTTATCCTTATGTTAGAATTTTTCCAGATCAGCCTGTGGGTGCACGGATGGTCTTTAACGATCACGCGCACGACAACTCCGCCAGCACAGAATTGCGAGCATGATCCTGCCATGAAACCGAAATCTATCCCGGCCGGGAACGGACATGAGTCCGTCTGGGATTATCCGCGCCCACCGCGCACCGAGCCCTCCGCGCGGCGGGTCCTTGTCAAACACATGGACCTGGTGATCGCCGAGAGCCAGAACGCGCTGCGCGTCCTAGAAACAAACCTGGCACCATCCTAAAATCCAGCCCAGCTCAATCTCGCCCCGGTCTAGGCCAACCTCTCACTCTGGCCAGGAGAGATCCTGGACGAGCTGGATGCGTGTGCGTGAGTAAGCTTCCAGCTCGCCCAGCACATCCATAATGAATCTGTCGGCGTTCGGCGCCATGCAGGAACCAAAGCGGATCAACCTGGTAGACATCGGTTCCAACTCTACAATAAGATCCGGAGCTTGAGCGTGTAAAGCGGTAGATCCGAATCGTGCCGGGGACCAGGATCGTTTATCATTGGTGGAAAATGGAACCCGGCCGGATTTTACGGGCTGGATATGATGGGAGAACAGCATGAGGAAACCGATCATTGCCGCAAATTGGAAAATGAATTACGGGCGCGTGGAGGAGGCGGTGAATTTTGCGCGTAAGATCCGCTCTCCCTTGAATGGGTGTGGCAACGTGGATCGGGTGATCTGCCCACCGTTCACGGTGCTCAGCGCGCTGGCCGATGTCCTCGGTGCAACCGAGATCGCACTTGGCGCGCAGAACATGCACTGGGAGGAGAAGGGGGCCCATACGGGCGACATCGCGCCCGGGATGCTCACCGATACCTGCCGATACGTGATCCTCGGGCACTCCGAGCGGCGTGCGCTTGGTGGAGATGGTGAAGATGATGCCGCGATCCAGCGCAAGGTACAGGCCGCCCTCGCGCACACTCTGACGCCCATTATTTGCGTGGGTGAAGGCACAGCCCAGCGGGATGCTGGGGAAACGGCGAGCTGGGTTGCCGGGCAAGTGGGGAGCGCGCTCGCTGGCCTCTCGGTCGAGCAGATCCCGGGTTTGATCTTCGCCTACGAACCGATCTGGGCGATCGGGACAGGCCAACCCGCGACCGCAGCCGAAGCAAACCGTGTAATTGGCCTGATCATTCGAGGTCAGATCGCCGAATTGTTCGGTGAGGAGGCCGCAGCGCAGGTGCGGGTCCAGTATGGTGGAAGCGTAACGGCCGAGAACATGGCCGAGTTCATGGCCATGCCCGAGATCGACGGGGCGCTCGTCGGCGGTGCCTCGCTCAAGGAAACCTTCGTTGACCTGGTTCGGGCCGCGGGTGGTTGAATCTGACTTGCAGGCAGACGGATACAAAAAGCCCCGCTGCGGGGCTTTTTCTTTTTTATCAAATATTGTGGTGGTCCCCTATGCTTGAATGGAAACCTCATCAACGATGCCGACGATGACCGCCCGCACCGCGCCTGGATCCAAACCGAGGACCTGACGCGCACCGTTGCCCTCATCGATCACAAGCACCGTATCCCCGGGACCGGCCTGAACCACATCCACGGCGATGTCGTATTCACCAGTCTCCTCGCCGTGCAGGTCGAGTTGATCGACAAGCAGAAGCTTGCGCTGATCGAGATGATCGATCTTGATCGTCGCCACGACGGTGCCGATGACCTTCCCGATGTACATCAGTCGTCCCTGCTGAGATCGATCCAGCGTGCGCTGGGCTGGTTTCGGCGTGCGCTTTTTTCGATCCCGACCTCATCGACGATGCCGGTAATCGCCAGATCGACGGGTACGAACACCTCCGGCAGGGCTTGCGCTCCCTCCCGGCTGGCGACCATGAAAACAAGCTCGCCGGGACCGGCCTGGGCGGTGGCGTCTGCGGCAATTTGCGGCTGTCCCTTCGGCTTTAGATCCTCGTCCAGCGGCTGGACAACGAGAAACTTGATCCCCTCCAGCCCCTCATACTTCCGAGTCGCCACGACGGTACCCAGCACTCGACCGAATTTCATCCTTCATCCCTCATTCGTGCGTGAAATCTGGTTGCCGCGCTGAGGTTCTCCCACATTGCAGGATGCATCTGGGGGATGACGACCTGTCGAACGAGCAGATTGCTGTTTTCGAGGACACCCATCCCGATCTCGACGGCTGCTTCGACATCGGCGATTAATCCGGAAAAGAGGGTGATACCTTTGCCGCCCAGTCCATCAGCAAGACGAACTTCCAGCAAACGAACGAGAGCTCCCTTGACACCGGCATCCGCAGCATGGATCGCCGCCGCCACGGTTGTCGTCTCGATAATGCCGATTGCATCTTCTGGCTCGGGTACCCGCCCACCGGCGAGCGCCGTGACGACATCGATGTGAACCTGCGGCAGGTACACGGTGTCGACGACGTTGCCGGCTCCCACCATACGGCCGGCCGCCAGGGATTCCTCGACATCGGCAACTTCACCGCCGATCAGGACTAGGTATTTTCCGGGTTGAACGGTCCCGCTGCGGATGAGCTTGATTGGCGCCTTCTTCACCATCGCGTCGGCGCTCTCGATGCCGGCTGCAATGCTGCTGAATTCGACCAACGCCAGTGCCGGGTTCAGTAGGTTTCCGAGGGTCTGCTGATCTGTCATGGTCATACAATCCGGAAGGAGTCTTTCAAGATGCAGCGGCGGATGCGGCTGAAGCTGATCGGGTTTGTGATGCCTTCACCTGTGGGGCTGGCGATCGTGAAAGAACAGAAACCCTCCCCACCATAACCTAACCCGGCGAAGGAAGGTCCGTTTTTCACGAAAATGCTGCAATCCATCTCGCGCGCCATGCGGCTCAAGTTGTCGAGATTCTTGGAATGCATGACTGCCGTATGGCGGAAACCGTGTTCTGCGACCTTGGCCATATCGATGCCCTGATCGGCATCCCGGACTCGAACCAGCGGCATGATGGGCATCATCTGTTCGGAAAAGACCAACGGGTGATCGGCAGGGACATCGACCAGGACCAGGCGAACTTCATCTCCGACCTCGATCCCAATTTCGGCCAGGAGCAAGTTGGCGTTCTTGCCAATGAAATCCTTGTTCATCACGCCGTGCTTGCCGCGTGTGGGTGGTTCGGCGAAGATCGAGCCCATCAGTGCATCCAATTGGCCGGCATCGATTTCATAGGCCCCGTGTTGGAGCATCCCCCGTTTCAGTTCATCCGCGATCCGGTCGACGGCGAAGACTTCCTTTTCATCGATGCAGATGATGTTATTGTCGAAGGATCCCCCACGAATGATGTCCTTCCCGGCCTGCTCGAGATCTGCGCTCTCATCGACGACAACCGGGGGGTTTCCGGGTCCTGCACAGACGGCTCGCTTTCCGCTCTTCATCGCTTCACGCACGACTCCGATCCCACCCGTCACCGTGAGCAGGTCGACATCAGGGTGGTGCATGACCTGCTGCGCCGTCTCGATTGTGGGCTCAGCCAGGCCAACCACAAGATTGTCCGGGCCTCCTGCTTCACGAATCGCTTGATCTATCAAGGTAATCGTACGGTTCGAGGAGGACCTGGCGCTGGGATGGGCATTGAACACGACAGCGTTGCCGACGGCGATCATGTTGATCGAGTTGCAGATCACGCTCGAGGTCGGGTTGGTGCTGGGGATCATCGAGCCAATGACCCCATAGGGTGCGTATTCGACCAGCGTCATGCCGTTGTCACCGGTCCAGGCTTGCGGGGTCAGGATCTCGGTCCCGGCGGCCTTGTTCGCATTGAGCAGATTTTTCTGGATCTTGTCTTCGTAGCGCCCCATGCCGGTTTCCTGCCAGGCTTCGTAGGCCAGTAGCTGGGCGTTCTCACGTATTGTCCGGCGTATGTGGGCGATCATCTGTTCGCGCAGCTCGAGCGGCAGCTTGTTCAGTTGATTGAACGCCAGGCGGGCGGCGGAGACTGCTTCGTCGACGTTTGTGAACAGGTTCTTGCTCTGCGTCACTGCAGGCGGGAAGTTGGGGGGTTGCTGGGAGGCAGAAATTATCTCGGGCTGCGGTCCCTGACGGACGCGGCTGCCCTGCCTCAGTTCGGACATGACCTGCTGGACGATGGAGTTGATGCGATCGTCGTCCAACATCAGCCTGCCTCGGCTTTGTTATAGGTTACCATGCCATCGACCTCGATCACATCGACGATGGCCATGATCACACCATCGCAGGGCCGTTTGTCGGTAAACTTTGTCTGTCGGGCGGCGCTGCCGGTCGCATACAGGACGACCTCACCCAATCCTGCACCGACCGCATCGGCCGCCACCCGGTACCCGCCTGTCTCCTTGCCATCCAGGTCCAATTGCTTCAAGACCAGGAATTTCAGACCCTCCAGGCTGGTTTCCTTGCGGCTTGCGACCAGGGTCCCGACGACCTTGCCTAACAGCATGGGACACTCCTCATATACACTGCATCCGACTCGACCCTACCTTGAATAGCGGCGCGGAAGGTGGCTGCCAGGCGGTGCCCGAATAAGCGGGCCACCCGGGTTGCCCCGCGCCCCCGGTCAGATCCCGAGTAGAGATCTGACCGGGAAATCATCAGGGCAGGACTTATGAGCCTTCGGCAGGCTGACGACCGAGTGGCAGCGTGCGATCAACATTAGCGTGCGGGCGCGGGATTACATGGATGGCGGCAACTTCGCCGACCTTCTCCGCACCGCGTGCGCCAGCTTCGACGGCAGCTTTGACGGCCGCGACGTCGCCCCGCACGACTGCTGTAACGAACCCGCCGCCTGTTTTCTCGTAGCTGACGAGTTCTACCTTGGCAGCCTTGACCATCGCATCCGCTGCCTCGACCATTGCGGGGTAGCTGCGGGTCTCGATCATGCCAAGGGCTTCGGTCATACCATATTCTTCAGCCATGTCGTCCTCCTGAGGACAAAAGTTTTCCGTGCCGTTCGATACCTGACTGCTTTCCTGACCGGATGCTTCTTTATCCAATCGAAGTGTGCCTACTCACGGCGCTTGTCTTCTTTCTCGCGCCCACTTACGCCTTCAATTGCGGCGACTGCCGCCCCGTAACCAGCCATGATGTCACGCTCCTCGCCGCCAAGGTAAACCCGACCGAAACTGCCGAAGGCGCGCACATCCAGGATGTTGATGTTGGCAGCTTTCTCGGCTTCGTTGGCTGCCAGGGCTGCATAGCCCGCCGGCTCTACCTCGAGCACATACAGTGTTTGACCGGCAAGCAGCATGTGCCCAAACCGCATACGGTTGATGAGCTGGACCTGATGTGCATCGACAAAGCGGATGATCTGGCTTGAGACGACCTTTGGCTTGAGCCTGTCCGCCTCAGTGACCTCGAGCGCTTCCAGGATCGCTGCGCCCGCTGCGCGGACTTCGGCCTGATCTTCATGATGCACCTCGAGCAGGCCAAAGAGGCGCTCGACGATCTGCATCCCGGGGCGCACACGAGTGGATTTCAAAGCGATATCGGTGATGCGGTTGATCTCGATCCCGGGTGAGATTTCCACCCAGAGGGAAGTGTCATGGGGGAGCGGGAGGAAGCCGCGGGCAACCGTGCCCAGGTAGGCGGCGTGCTGCGGTTGTAAGCTATCGAGAAAGCAGTATGTGCGTAGTTCGACGGTCATGGACGCTCTCCTTTGGTCAGGCCGCTTGCGCGCCCCCGATAATCTTGACGCTGGCGCTTGCGCCGATGCGAGTAGCACCGGCCTTGATCATTTTCTCTGCATCTTCACGCGTGCGGATGCCGCCGGCTGCTTTCACGCCGATGGTCGGCCCCACTACTCGACGCATCAAAGCAACATCCTCGGGCGTCGCTCCACCAGGGCCAAAGCCGGTGGAGGTCTTCACGAATTCCGCCCCGGCGACCTTCGCCAGCTGGCAGGCGATCACTTTCTCCTCGTCCGTGAGTAAAGCGGCTTCAATAATGACCTTCAAGGTCGCATCATGTGCGTCGCAGACACGGGCAACGGCTGCAATGTCCTCTTCTACCTGCTCGTAATCACGCGACTTCAACGCGCCGACGTTGATGACCATGTCGACTTCAGTTGCACCGTCCTTGATCGATTGCTGCGTTTCAAATACCTTAACCTCGGTCGGCGTGGCACCCAGCGGAAAGCCGACAACCGTGCAAACCAGTACTTTGCTGCCCTTGAGAAGGTCCGAGCAAAGGGCGACGTTGGTCGGGTTGACGCACACAGTGGCGAAGTTGTACTTGCGCGCTTCGTAGCACAGCTGCGCAATTTCATCGTGCGAGGCATCAGCCTTGAGCAGGGTATGGTCGATCATATGCCCGAGCGTCTCATCCGACGGGGCCATGCCAAGCGTGCTGGCCACGCGATCCGCGCCAGCGTTGATGACGGGTTGGACGTGGATCACGAATTCGCGCGCAGACATCTTCGGGATTGCGCCCTGCTGGCCCAGTGCGCCAGCGTCGAAGCTGTCATCCTGGAGCAGGATGAGCACCTGTTTGGTGATCTGCTCGATGATCCGTTCCAGCGTTTCCTGATCGTATTCTTTCATGGTCACCTGATCTTCAATTTTCATACTCAAGAGCGGGCGTAGCGGCGCTCGATGGCGTGGATTTTCTCCACCCGCCTGGCGTGACGCTCGCCACCGAATGGGGTTGCCAACCAGGTCTTCACGATCTGCAGAGCCAGATTAGCTCCGAGCAGGCCTGCGCCCAACGTGAGGACATTGGCGTTGTTGTGCTCACGGCTGTTGACCGCCGTGGCCTGGTCATAGCACATCGCGGCCAGGACGCCGGGAACCTTGTTGGCGGCCATGCAGGAACCAATTCCGGCGCCATCGACGATGATGCCGCGCCAGGCTTCGCCGTTGGCCACAAGTTGGGCGACGGCCAATGCAAAATCCGGATAATCGACCGATTCCTTGCTGTGCGTGCCGCAATCCAGAATCTTGAATCCCTGATCACTGAGGCTCGCCCGGATCTGCTCTTTTAATTCAAAGCCGCCATGATCCGCCCCCAGCGCAATGATTTGCTTCCCACCCACTGGGGATTTGATCATGTGCGGGAGATCCGTGCGCTTGATCTCTCTGGACGCTTCATCCACGAAGACGACGCCGCGCTCCATGGCAACCTGACGGGCGAGGGGTGTGATGAGAGCGTTGGCAGGGATGGGGAGTTGCGTGCCGATTGGCAGGTCGCGCACATCGAGTTCTGTAATCATCGGACGCTGCGTGCGCGTATCTTCGCTGGCTGATAATCCCAGCGTGCGATAGACCACAGATCGGACCAGGTTGCGTATTCTCTTTTCTTCAGGCACGTCGCTCGACTCCATCTTGAGCGTCCCGGGAACCGGTCTGGGTCCAGCGCCCAGACACCCCGGTCAGCTCGAAAGCCAATCCTCATCCATCGGTTTCGGTGGCAGGTGGGCTGAATCGGACTGGCCATCAAAGCGGACGACTTCCATTTCAAAGCGGGAGCGGTCGCCTCTAAAATATCCAATAAAGTATTCCACGGGTCTGTCGTTTCGCTCAAAGCTGACGCTCTCCATCCGGATCAGCGGGGAGCCGACTTTAATCTGGAATAATGCAGCCAGCGCTTCTGTGGCAACCACTGCCTCGATCCGGCGGCGGCCCCTGGATAAGGTAAGCTGGTAACTCGAATCAAGGAAGCCGTACAGCGATTGCTGCGTGAAATCAGCGTTCGCAGCCAGCGGGCAGAGTTCGTAGGGCAGGTAAGAGGTTACGAGCACGATCGGTTCTTGATCGATGTAGCGCAGACGCTCGAGTTTGATCACGGGCGCAAGCGGCTCGAGGTGCAGGTAGCCCGCAACCTGGGGCGACGCCGGCTGCATCACCTGCTCAAGAACCTGCGAGTGCGGCTCGAGCCCGCGTTCGGCCATATCCTGATGAAAGCCAGCCAGCGAGTGAACCAGGCTTGTACTGCTGATCTTCGGCTCGGCGACGAAGGTCCCTCGCCCTTTTTCGCGCAGGATAACACCTTCGTATCCCAGTTCCTGCAGTGCCTGGCGGACGACTGTGCGGCTGACCCCGGTCACCTGGCAGAGCTCGAGTTCTCCCGGGAGACGATCCCCGGATTTCCATTCCCCGGCTTGGATCGCCTTGGTGAGTGCTTCCTTCAACTGCACGTAGAAAGGGACCGGCGATCGCCGATCAATCCTCAGACCCCGTAATGGTTGTGCAATCCGGGTCGCTGCCATCGCCATCCACGCTGGCTCAATATCATTATGTAATAACAACTAATCATCCTGTTATTACAAGTGCATCCATACTAGGGCATTTCAAGGCGCTTGTCAACCAGTACCCGGGGTCGCTCCCGGGGCAGAGTAGGGAGCCTGGCTTGGTGCCAGGTGGATTTCATCGACGGATTATGCCGATGGAATGGTTGGTTATATCCAGATTAAAGGCTCAATAATGGAGAGGCCAGCGCGAATACGCGCTGATAGTAGTCGGTATGCTTACACAATCCCTCGGGATCTTCAACCAGGTTGTCATAGGCCAGCAAGCTTCCCGTCCAGCCCTGATCAAACCAAACTGCACCGGAGGGCAGCTTGTGTTGGGTCAAGCCTGCAAAACCCTGGGCGTGAGTGATCAGACCTACTATCGGTGGAGAAAAGAATACGGTAGGATGCGAAGCTCGCAGGTCCGCCGGCTCAAGGACCTCGAGGTGTGAGGACTTTGTTCATCGAACCAAGGAGTCCCTGGGAGAATGGCTTTATTGAATCATTCAATGGGAGAATGCGGGACGAGCTGCTCGATCGGGAGATCTTCTATACGGTGAAAGAGGCCAGGAACTTGATTGAGAGGTGGCGGTGGGAATACTCCGTGCCGGGACGGTGCAATCACGTCAGGCCGCACAGTTCGCTGGGTTACAAGCCGCCAACTCCAGCAGCTTGGATCACCGTTGGAAAACCGTTTCAGCTATTGAATCTAACCTAGAAAGCGGATCAGAGAGTGGGGGCAGGTCAACTGGATCGAAACCCGGGGACACCTATGTTTCATCATAGTAGTATCTTATCAAGAATATGACCTATCTTTTCAAAACCCTGAACTGGTCGGGTACCTTTAGAGCATTACGCCATCCCAACTTTCGTCTATTCTTCTGGGGGCAACTTATTTCTGTCATCGGTATCTGGATGCAAACTACAGCCCAACAGTGGTTGGTCTATCGCATCACTGGCTCACAAATCAGCTTAGGTATGGTCACATTTATCAATTCTTTGCCTGTCCTATTGCTTTCTTTGTATATGGGTGTGATCGTAGATCAATTTCCCCGTCGTATATTAATACTTTTCACCCAGAGCTGGTTCATGCTGTTGGCAGGCCTGCTGGCTCTTCTTACTTGGCTAGGAATTGTTCAATATTGGCATATCCTCCTCCTCGCATTTCTACTTGGTATTGGCAATGCGCTTGATATGCCCGCGAGACAGGCTTTTGTCGTTGAGATGGTGGATGACGATAAAAGCGACGTGATGAATGCAATCGGTCTCAACTCCTCTCTTTTCAACATCGCACGGATTATTGGTCCCGCTATTGGCGGTGCAATTGTTGCTGCCATTGGAGAGGCTCCCACCTTTGCTATTAACGGACTTTCTTATCTCGCGGTGATCTTTGCTTTGTTGATTATGAGGTTTTCTCCGTCCCAGATCTCCTCCTATCGTGCTAATCCACTTGAAAGGATGAGGGATGGCTTTCGGTATATCGTTGGTGAAAAAGCGATTCTGGGATTGGTTGTCATGGTCGCCGCTTTCAGTATGTTCGGATTTGGTGCACTCACTTTGGTTCCTGTTTTTGCAACGGATGTTCTCCACATCGGAGTCACTGGCTTTGGGAATTTGTTATCCTGGCAAGGTGGCGGAGCATTGATTGGAGCTTTGTTATTGGTGATCTATGGTGATCATTTCCATAAAGGAAAGCTGCTCCTATTTAGTCGTCTCTTGCTTGGGCCAGGAATTTTCGGCCTGGCGCTTTCACGCACGCCCTGGATGAGCATGGCTTTCATGGCATTGATCGGCTACTCTTTAATCACTCAACTTGTTTTCACCAACACACTCATCCAGACTATTGTCCCAGATGAATTGCGCGGACGTGTGTTGAGCACCTATACATGGGCATTGGGCGGTTTCTACCCCCTCGGCTCGCTGTTGATGGGCTTTCTTGGTGACCAAATTGGTGCGCCAAATGCGGCTTTGTTTTCTGGGATCGTTTGTATCCTTCTCGTCTTGTTCAACCTCGCCGCATTCCCCTCTATGCAAAAGCTGACTTAGCCCTTAAACAAAAAAGGCGAGACACATTAATCCATAGAAAATCCCGCAGGGTACTCCCTCCTTTGGGGGGAGAGGAATGCGGGTAGCCCGAAGGGCTGACACCCTGCTTGTGCATCCCCTCTAAAGAGAGGCATAATTTGTTTATGGACACTAAACGAACCCGCCACGCTGCGTATCAGATAAATTACCACCTCGTGTGGTGTCCGAAGTTTCGCCGCCCTGTGCTTGAAGGCGAGGTCGGTAAGCGCCTTGCGGAATTGATCGCGCCAATCGTTGAAGAAAACGGTGGGGAAGTGCTTGACTTGACGGTGATGCCCGATCACGTTCACCTGTTCGTCTCGTTTCCCCCGACGATCGCGATCAACCAAATCGTCTTCCGCATCAAGGGTGGCACGAGCCACCA
>DAOUEJ010000112.1:0-1692 GCA_034430615.1 Anaerolineales bacterium
CGGTTTATATCTTCGGCGGTGTGCTCCTGGGCAGCTTTATTTCGACGTTGGACAGGAAGGTAGGGGTAACACTGGCTGCGCTGTTCTTGATTTACTCGCTGCCATATGTGCTCATCAACAACATGCGTCCAGTGATCGGAATGAAACCCTGGCCAACACGTATCGACAGCGTTTTTACCACGCCGCGTGACGAGATCCTCTTTGCGCACATACCCAATTTCCGCGATGAGTACGCATGGGTCGCAGACCAAATCACTGGTAGCAAATGTGATCGGGTTGGGTTATTTCTAAAGGCCTATGATTTTGAATATCCATTCTGGTGGCTGCTAGAGGCGCCGCAGAGCGGCATCAGGCTGCAGCATATCCACAGCACGCCAGAGACAGAGAGATATCAAGATCCAAATTTCCTGCCTTGTGCAGTGATCTGTACGGTTTGTGGAGGTGAGCAGGAAATTGAGGGATTACCGCTGATGTCAGACTTTGGATCGGTGCAACTTTATTCATCTTATCAATCTGATGATGTTGGACAAAGTCGAAATCGATGAAGATACACAAAACATTATTGGTAGAAATCCTCATCGTAGAACTCAGAGTAATCGAAGATGAGCGCGGTTACTTCTTTGAATCTTTTAATACGAACGACTTTCGTTCTTTAGGGCTGACACCGGAATTTGTACAGGATAACTGTTCACACTCCAAACAAGGCGTCCTGACCAAGGGCACTTTCTTCGTGTATTTCCCGCCCTTTATTGCCTGGTACTTGCTGCATAGAATCTGGAAAGCCGGTTTTGCTAGCACCATCAAGCAGGGGATTGTGGTTTCCTGAAGGGACCTGAAATCATTCCATCCGGGAAGAAACAGGGTTGAGAGAGAATAAGCGAACATGGCGATAACCGTTCTGCTTCCGCCGCTCCTTCTGGGCGTTCTCATATCGGTCTGCCTGGGATCGTCGGAGACCTCCGCCGGGAGAAGTAGATCCTGGCAGGGTGCATTCCTCGTGGCGTTCACCCTCTGGGGCGCCTATCTGGTCCTGTTGACGGAGGGCCTGAGCCTATTCAAAGGTCTATCGCGGGGGCCAATCGCGGTTGGATGGCTGCTTGGCCTCGTCATCCTTTACTTTATTGGCGTTCGGACCGGCTATCTGCGCCGCGGCTATCAAGCCGCGGTATCAGGGCTGCGTGCCCTCAAACGGTACGAGATTGGCTTGCTCGTAATCATCGGGGGACTCTCGCTGCTGCTCTTCGCCGTGGCCGTTGTAACACCGACCAACAATGTTGATTCCATGAATTACCATATGCCGCGTGTAATGCAGTGGGTCCAGAACCACACGCTGGTGCATTTTCCAACCCCTCACGAGTATCAAAACCTGCGGCCTTATTGGGCGGAGGCCGTCATCCTGCATTTCCGAGTCCTGTGGGGCAATGATCAACCTGCAGGGTTAGTTCAGTGGATGGTTATGCTTTTTTCGTTGATTGCTTCGAGCGGCATCGCAGATCTGATTGGGGGTAGTCGCAGGGCACAATGGCTCACAGCTGTGTTGACTTTCAGTATTCCAATGGGCTTGCTGCAGTCAACGACAACGCAGAATGACTACGTCTCCGCTTTCTGGGTCGTCTGCCTGGCTTATTTTGTGATCCTGAGCCGCCAACGCCGTCTCTTGAAACTTGAGCTCCTGGGACTCGGTCTTTCCCT
>DAOUEJ010000113.1:0-15302 GCA_034430615.1 Anaerolineales bacterium
AGGAAGAGCACGATCCCGATGAAGAATAAAACATGGTAATGCACACTCCCGTTGGCGACCTCGCCCATTTCAGCTGCGATGGTTGCGGTCATTGTTCGGGCTGGTTTGAACAGCGCGCCAAGCCCCGTGGGAAAGACCGGAGCGTTACCGGTGACCATCATCACGGTCATCGTCTCCCCGATAGCTCGCCCGATCCCGAGCATGAACGCTGTAAGAACGCCCGAGCGTGCCGCAGGCAGAGTCACGCGCCAGATCGTCTGCCACCGAGTTGCTCCCATCGCCAGCGATGCATCCCGGTAAGTCCTTGGCACGGAATCGAGCGCATCCTCGGCGACGCTGACGATGGTGGGGATTGCCATTCCACCCAGGAGCAAGGCTCCCGTAAACGCAGTCAACCCGGTCGGGATATTGAGCCCGGTCCGGATGGCGGGGACGATAACGAGGATGCCAATAAAACCGAGCATTACGGACGGGAGCCCCCCCAGAACCTCGACCAGCGGTTTGAGGATTTCACGTGCCCAGCGCGGGGCGATCTCGGCGATAAAGATGGCGCTGGCCAGGCCAAGGGGGACGGCGAAAAGCGCTGCGCCAAAAGTCACAATCAAGCTGCCGCCGATCAATGGGAGGATCCCGAAGTAATCCTCGATTGGATACCAGCGCAGCTGCCAAAAGTTAGCTGGCTTAACCTGGGTCACGGCCGGTGCACCCTCGCGGAGCAGGAAGATAAAAATCATCGTGACGAAGACGATTGCGGAGTATCCGGCAGTTTTGATCAATGCGGTGGTGATAAGTTCACCCGCATCCTTTAGACGCATGAATCCCTCATCTTAGCAAGGGTACAAACCCGAGCTCTCTAACGATCAACTGAGCATCCGGTGACATGATCCAATCCAGATATGTCTTTAATACATCTCCCGGTTCACCCGCAGTGTACATATAAAGATCGCGGGCGATTGGGTATTGCCCATTATTTACTGTGTCTGCGGAAGGCATGATATACGGACTATCTGCATTCGCAGCAACGGCGACGACCTTGACCTCGTCGGTCACATATCCGAGGCCGTCGTATCCGATCGCATTAGGGTTCTGCCTGATCTCGGCGGTGATGCCTTCAGATGAAGGCAGTAGAAGCGTATCGGTGGAGAAGAGAGTTTTATTCTCCTTCTCGCCGAGCCGGAGTACGTTCTCGAGAAAGTAAACATGCGTTCCGGAGTTCGTTTCACGGGAGAGGCGGACGATCGGGCGATCTTCCCCGCCGACCTCGTTCCAGTTGTTGATCGATCCGCTGTAGATGGCTGAGATCTGCTGCAGGGTTAATCGTTCAACCGGATTCTCAGGATTAATGATGATAGCAATCGCATCACGGGCAATCACGAACTCAACCGGTGAGATTCCGTTTGCCTGGGCATCCGCGCGCTCCTCTTCTTTGATCTGGCGTGAGGCATTGGCGATATCAACCGTCCCATTGATCAGAGATGCGATCCCGGTGCCCGATCCTCCTCCGGTTACGGATATTCGGACTTCGGGTTTAATCGTCTGATAGCGCTCGGCCCAGGCCAAGGCAAGATTGACGATGGTGTCAGAACCCTTATTCTCAATGGTGCGTGCCGGGGCGATGGACGAGGGGGATGATTGGGATGGTTGGCAGGACGTCAATGAGAATGCTGCCAGGAGAAGAAGGGATGCTGCGGATCGACGGTCCATCAAGAGCAGATTATACGTCCTTGAAGCGGTTCTCCCAAGGGCTTCTACAGGGAGAGGATCTCTGGCTTGCGCGCAATGTAGTTGGTGTACAATCCGGACATGCCTCCCGCTGGTATCGAGCCAAAATTCCTTGTCCGCTCGCTGGACTTTTATTACGGCATGGTTCGCGCGTTGAGCCAGATCCAAATTGATATCCATGAGCATAAAATCACTGCGCTGATTGGACCTTCCGGCTGCGGCAAATCTACCTTCCTGCGTTGCTTAAACCGCATGAATGACACCATCCCCGGAACACGCCTGGAAGGTGAGGTCATCCTCGATGGCATCGATATATATCAATCTGACCTGGACCCGGTAGATTTGAGACAGCGGGTCGGCATGGTATTCCAGAAACCGAATCCGTTCCCGCAATCCGTGTTTGATAACGTCGCGTATGGACCGAGGATCCTTGGATCAACCTCCAGCAGATCCGAGTTGGAGGCGATCGTGGAGCATTCGCTGAAGCGAGCAGCCCTCTGGGATGTGATTCAGGATCGGTGGGACGAGAATGCGCTGGGATTGTCCCTGGGAGAGCAGCAGCGATTGTGCATCGCACGGGTTTTGGCAACGCAGCCAGAGGTGATCCTAATGGATGAGCCTACGTCTGCCCTGGATCCGATTGCAACGCTGGAGATTGAAAACCTGATGACCCAGCTCAAGGATCACTATACGATCGTTGTCGTAACCCATAACATGCAGCAAGCGGCACGAGTCTCGGACCGTACAGGATTATTCTGGCTAGGGGAACTCGTGGAGTTTGGTGAGACGGGAGCGATCTTCACACGTCCAGAGGATGAGCGGACAGAGGCTTATGTAACTGGGCGGGTTGGATGATTCAGGTGAGGAGGTGGGGATGAGTGGTGGACTTCGGGCGACCTACGATCGGGAATTCAACCAGGTTGTTGACAACATCCTAAAGCTGGGGAACCTGGTTGATGCTGCTATATCACAGGCGCTCAAGAGCTTGCAGGAGCGGGATCAGGCGCTTGCCCAGAAGGTCATCGTAGATGATGTCCATATCAACCAACTCCGCTTTGATATCGAGGAGGCGTGCCTGGTTCTGATTGCTACCCAGCAGCCGACGGCGGGTGATCTGCGGACGGTGATTGCGGCTATGAATATCGTCGTCGATCTCGAGCGCATGGGTGATCATGCGGCCGGGATCGCCAAGACCGTCATCCGGATGGGTGATGAGCCGCTCCTCAAACCCCTGATTGACATCCCGCGCATGGCGCAGTTGGCACGCGAGATGCTGCGCGATAGCCTGGACGCTTTCGTTAAACGCGATGCCCAGAAAGCTCGCGAAGCGGCGAGTCATGATACCGACATCGACCATCTCTACCGTGCGATCTTTGATGAACTGGTGGAGATCATGGCCCATAAACCGGATAGCGTCGAGCGGGCCACCTACCTGCTGTGGTGTGCTCACAACCTGGAGCGGATCGGTGACCGGGTGACGAACATCTCAGAACGGGTAATCTTCATGACAACCGGGGATATGACCGAATTGAATCTTTGAATTTGAACGACTTCTGTTCTATTTCTCCTGTGGTCATGTCCGCACCCCTATTTGACATTATGATCCAGCTTGTCTAGCTAACCTCGCGCGACGGGGAGCAACCTGAGAACTTTATGCAAACCCTCCCGGGATGGATCTGGTGACGTTCGGCGTAGTGAGAAGGGTGTATTACGCAGTTCGAAATATCGTATAATTCTATCTAGAAATCCAAATGCATGCCTTCGGGGCAGGGTGAGGGCTGAAGTGCCCAATTCCCGATCGGCGGTACAGCCCGCAAGCGATAAGACGCATGATCCGGTGAAACTCCGGGGCCGACGGTAAAGTCCGGATAGGAGAAGGCAGCGAGACATGCGTTCGTGTGCTCATTGATGCCGCCCCGAAGGATCGATCCTTCGGGGCATGCTATGTGGGTCATGCGCGCTCCCGTCCCGAAATCCCTGCCCCGGTAGCACGCGAGGCACATTTTTCGGGAGCTTTTTTTGGAAGCACAGGCACCCACTCCAAAATCCAGGCTCAGGCAAGGCTCGCGCCTGAAAGCCTTCTCATTCTGGATCTTCCCCTTTGCAGTTCTGATCGGACTTGTGATCTGGGCCGGAGTCAGCCGCTGGGGTGGGCTTCCGGCGTTTATCCTGCCGTCACCCGTTGCCGTCGCCGGAAGGTTTTTATCCGCCATTCAGGACGGCAGCCTGTTCCGACACGCTTCAGCAACGCTGGTTGAGGTCATCGGAGGCTTGGCTCTCGGTTTCTCCGTCGCCACGATCCTCGGGTACGGACTGGCGAAATCCTCCACGCTGGAACGGTTGCTCTCGCCCTATATCGTGGCTTCTCAATCGATCCCGATCGTCGCCATCGCACCCCTGCTGGTGATCTGGTTTGGACCAGGGCGGCTTTCGAAGGTGATGATCAGTGCGTTGATCGTCTTCTTTCCAATCCTCGTGAACACAATTGTGGGCGTTCGCTCGGTACCAAACGATCTATATGACCTGATGCGGTCACTACGGGCGAACCGCTGGCAGATCTTTCGCCGGCTTGAAATCCCGGCCGCAATGCCCGTCCTGCTGGGCGGTCTGAAGATCGGGGCGACATTGTCGGTCATCGGCGCGGTGGTTGGGGAGGTGGTCGGTGCGGATGAGGGGCTCGGATTGCTGATCAATATTGGACGCGGGGTGTATGACACCACGCTGGTGTACGTTGCAGTCTTTACATTGATCTTTATGGCCCTCGCTATTTACGGGTCTGTGTCGCTGCTTGAGCGGCGATTGCTCGCATGGCAGGATCAATAACCAGATGTTGAGAAGGAGCCGGATAATGAACAAGCGCATCATGCTGCTTTGCATAGTTACGCTCATGCTCGCTGGTTGCGGCAGCTCTGGCACGGCTGAACCTACCGAGGATATACAACATGTAAAGCTGACAATGGGTTATCGCCCTGATGTTCAATTCACACCGATGTACGTGATGGATGCCATGGGCTTTGACCTGGAGCAAGGCCTGGAGGTGGAGTTCCAGCATCTGCCTGAGACCGAGGCTGTGCAGCTAGTAGGTGTCGGTGAGCTGCCTTTCGCCATCGTCTCCGGTGAGCAGATCCTGCTTGCACGGGCTCAAGGGCTGCCAGTGGTCTACGTCATGGCCTGGTGGCAAGATTACCCGGTGGCGATTGCAGCCCCGAAGGCGCTCGGTTTGAACGGGCCGGCTGATTTGGCCGGGCACCGGATCGGAATACCAGGCCTCTTTGGAGCTTCGTATATCGGCTACGAAGCGCTGATGAAGGCAGCCGGTGTGCCAACTGAAACGATTCAACTGGATTCGATCGGTTATACACAGGTTGAAGCGCTCAGCCAGGGATTGGAAGACGCGGTTGTGATCTATGCGACCAACGAGCCGATCCAGCTTGAGAAGCTTGGTTTCCCAGTCGATGTTTTCCGGGTCGCTGACTACGTCCACCTTACCTCAAACGGGCTCATTACGAATGAGCGCATGATCCGTGAAGAACCTGAGACGGTCAGAAAAATGGTTGCGGCGTTCCTGTCTGGTTTGCAATCCACGATTGATGATCCGGATCAGGCCTACGCGATCGCGTTGGACTATGTCGATGGTTTGCGCGAGGCGGATCAGGCCGTCCAACAGGAAATCTTGCGTACGAGCATTGAGTTCTGGACAGCGGAGAAACCGGGTTATTCGGAACCCTCAGCCTGGGCGAATATGCAGAATGTCCTGCTGGATATGGGGCTGCTCGACCAACCCCTTGATCTAGCTTCCGCTTTCAGCAATGATTTTCTGCCGGGAATAGATCGTTGAAAATAACTCCAGCGCTTCTCGAAGCGCATGACGTATCGATGGTTTTCCCGAACGGGAATGGTGGCCTGCACGTCCTGGACCGGATCAACCTTGCCCTCCAGCCACAGGAGTTTGTGTGCGTCGTTGGCCCCTCCGGATGTGGGAAGACGACACTGCTGCGCATTCTGGGCGGTCTACTGGAACCAACACAGGGCGAAGTGTGCTTTGGGGGGGAGCGGCTCTCAACTCCCAGGCGCAGAATAGGTTTCGTTTTCCAGCAGGCAAACCTGATGCCGTGGAGAACAACTCGGGCCAATATCAGCCTTCCGCTTGAGCTGGAGGGTGCCCCTTCGGCTGTGGTCCAGGCACGTACGATGGAGCAGATCGAACTTGTCGGCCTGGCAGGATTCGAAGACAGTTATCCACGTGATCTCTCCGGTGGCATGGCCCAGCGTGTGGCAATTGCGCGTGCCCTGGTTCATGATCCGGAGGTACTGCTGCTTGATGAACCGTTTGGATCGTTGGATGCGCTCACACGCGAGCGCATGGCCATAGAGCTGATGCGGATTTGGACCAGCCGGCTCTCGACCGTAATCATGGTGACCCACTCCATCTCGGAGGCGGTTCTCCTCGCCGACCGGGTGATTGTGCTCGGACCTCGGCCGGCAAGTGTGCAGCTTGAGCTCCGGGTCGATCTCCCTCGTCCGCGGTCGCTCGAATTGACCCACACACAGGGATTTGGCGAGCTTGCTGCCCGGGTGCGGAGCAGGATCGCTGTTTCGTCCTAGGCTCATTTGATTCTCTGAATCTGGAATGAAAAAACCAGGCACAGATGTGCCTGGTTCTTTGATGGTTCTGCTCCGCCAATTACTCGGCTTGCGTATTGGTTGCGCTGCCTTTCCGGCGGCGCCGAACCCAGCGGCGTATCAGGGTAAACGGGATCGCAAGCAAGAGGATGATCGGAACAAACAGGATCACGATGACGATCGTGGCGTCTGCCAGGAAGCGCAGCACATTAATCAGGGCTTCCAACGCCGTCTTCGCTGTCCCTTGTGGCTGCCAGCGTCCGATCTGAAGTGGCTGTGAGACGACATCCGGGAGCAGATCAACACTGACCGCTGATAGCCGGGCTGACTGCTCGAAGTACTGGATGCGGCCTTTGGTAACCTCAATTTCCTGCCGGACCTGGCGCAGGTTTTCGAATACCCGTAAGACATCCTCAGCCTTGGTGAGCGAAGCCATGATTTCGCGCAGTTCGATTTCGGCAGCTTCCAGGTTACGAAGCTGTGATTGCAAATCGGTGTATTCCTGGGTCACATCCTGGCCGCTAATGTTTTCTGATCGTACCTCGACTGCCCCGGATTTAATCTCTCTTAAAGCTTGATCCAGCGATTCGGCCGGCACCCGGATTGTGATACTGGCCTGGGTTGCCTGTACCCCATCGCCGAACGTGGACTGATAGATGTTAGATGAAACGACGAAACCGCCCAATGATTCAGCGAGCGATGCGATCTGGGCCGCTCTCTCACCTGGATCCACAACGACGAGCGTCAGGTTGGCATTGCGGATAACAAGACGCTCGGCGCCAGCATCCGGACTGGTCGAATTTGGGTTGAAAACCTGGCCGGCGACATCGGATGAGACTTCGAACGATTGTGCGAAGGATTCATCCGCTTGAAAATTGGCAGGTGGGGCGAGGCCGCGTTCCGGGGAACTCATTGCGACACCGCCACATGCAGATAGGAGCAGCGCGCAGATGATGACAATGTATCCGATAGCAGACGTCTTCATGGTAGTGGACCTCCACTTGCAGGCGGTTATGTTCATGCCTATCAGACGAAAGAATGGCGCGTACGGTTCCCGCTACCAGCCAGCGATCAAGCGCAGTGCCTGCCGTTCGGGTAAACCAGCCTTGAGGATGCGAACCTGGACATCCTTCACATCATATTCAGCCCGATGCATCTCCCAGGTTCCTGCTACCGTGTCAAGCACCGCATAGGAGGCACGCGGATCACCATCCCGAGGCTGTCCTACTGAACCCGGGTTCATGATCATACGTGGGCTTAGCTCCATCGGCTCATTCCAGGTGACCGGCTTGATCATGGTGTAGGCATCATCGAATGGCTTCTGGAAAATGAGGGGGATGTGTGAGTGCCCAACCAGGCAGTACTCAGTCTCAAAGGCTTCGAAATTGCGGTCCGCTGATAGTGGATCGAGAATGTATTCCCAGATGGGTTGATTGGGGCTGCCGTGGGCTAGAGTGAAGTGTTCGAGTGTGACTTTGCTGGGCAGTGTGCGCAAGAAAGTCAGGTTGCTCTCGAGCAGTGTATCCTGTGTCCAGGCAACGACAGAACCGGCATCGTGATTGAAGCGAGAGAGCGGAATCTCGCCCATAGCGGCTTGATCGTGATTTCCGATCAAGCACAGCAGTTCAGGTAAGGCTTGAATGCGTTCAACGCACTCATTAGGATCCGGACCGTAGCCAACCAGGTCCCCCAGGCACCATGTCCCATCGACTGGTGGTGCGGCATCCAGAACAGCATCCAATGCAGTCAGATTTGCGTGAACATCGGATATGATGAGGACTCGCATGGATCAGATGGTAGCATGACCAGGAGAGGAATGGAAGACCAACGCGATCGGTTTGTTGCCCCCTGAACGCTGGCGTATAATCGCGAACCTACCATGCCGATCCTTGAAGGGCAAAGCCTCGAATTCCTCAGCCATAGTCCTGAGCAAACTCAGCGGGTTGGTGTGCGCATTGGTGAGCTGCTCGAACCCGGCTATGTCGTCTGCCTGGCGGGCGACCTCGGGTCAGGAAAAACAACCCTGGCGCAGGGTATCGCTCGTGGTTGGGGTTCTCTTGACGCCGTGGTAAGCCCTACCTTTATCCTGATCAATGAGTACCGCCGAGCTGATAGGCAGGTCCTGTACCACATCGATGCATTCCGTCTAGAAGACATACTCGAAGCAGAATTCATGGGTTTAGGGGACGTGCTTGATGCCGAGAGCCCGGTTGTGATCGAATGGCCAGAACGGATCGAGGCTGCACTCCCAGACGAACGATTATGGGTTAGCTTACGTTGGATCGATGAACTGCGGCGTGGATTGGAGTTCTCCGCCACCGGCCTGCGCTATGAGCGGATGCTGCAGCGTTTTCGACAGTCCGCGTTCGGGAGATGAGCATGCTGCTTGCGATTGATACCTCGACACGCATGCTTGGCCTCGGTTTGCATTCCGGCGACAGTGTGCTGGCAGAAACGATCTGGCAGACTGACCGGCATCACACCGTCGAACTTGGACCGCAGATCGCACTCCTACTCCGGCGAAGCAGGATCTCCAACTCCGACCTAACCGCCGTCGCCGTCGCCGTCGGTCCGGGTTCCTATACAGGCCTCAGGATCGGCATGGCGCTGGCAAAAGGGCTGTCTCTCGCACGTGACCTGACACTGGTCGGTGTCTCAACCTTTGAGATCCTGGTGAGTGCACAACCGGCCCGCGCTGAACCTATTCTTACCCTGATCGAGGCCGGACGAGGTAAGGTTGCCGGACTGTGGTACAAATGGGGCCGTCGGGGCTGGGGCTCGCAGGGAGATGCTTTGCTTGCCACCTGGGAGGATCTCCCGGGCATGATTGAGGAAAAATCCTTTCTGATTGGGGATATCGATCCGGGGCTGCGCGAAGTGCTTGATGCATGTGAGAAGATCGAACTTGCCGCACCCTCCAGTTGCGTGCGGCGGCCAAGCATATTGGCCGAGATCGCGTTGAAGCGGATCCGATCGGGGAAATTGCCAGACAGCAGCAGCCTGGTGCCCGTCTATCTAAAGACCCCCTGACATCGAGCCAATGATTCCGAAGGATACTGCGGTACATATTCGCCGCATGAGCCTGGCCGATATCGACTCGGTAGTTTTGATCGATCGAACTTCGTTCAGCCTGCCGTGGTCGGAACAATTCTATCGATCGGAGTTGAACGATAATTCTGCTGCATATCTGTACGTGATCGTGACCGGGGAAGGTGTGCAGGATGTGGTCGGATACCTCGGATTCTGGTTCATCGTGGATGAAGCACATATCAGCACCTTTGCGGTTCATCCAGGATACCGGAGAAATGGCTACGGTCGCCGATTATTGACGCATGCGCTTTCGCAGGCCTCTAGCTTGGGAGCGGAGATGGTGAGCCTGGAGGTGAGGGCTTCGAACCAGGCTGCGGTCAAGCTCTATGAAAGCTTCGGCTTCGGCGTGACCGGGCGAAAGACGGGCTATTATCAAGATACCGGAGAGGACGCGTTGTTTATGATCTTAGAGGACCTCGAACCCTGGCGAGGTAACCGTAAGGGAGGTCTGAAGTGAATCCTGAACAAGAGCTGAGAGCTGTCGCGGAAGAAGTGGCAGTGTGTCAGGACTGTAGGCTGCATCTCTCGCGCAAACTCGCCGTCCCTGGAGAAGGGCCGGCGCAGGCGGATCTGATGTTCATCGGTGAAGGCCCAGGCTTTCATGAAAACGAGCAGGGACGCCCATTTGTCGGTGCTGCAGGCCGGTTCCTGGAAGAACTGCTTGGGAGCATCGATTTTTCTCGCGAGCAGGTCTTCATCGGGAACGTCGTTAAGTGTCGCCCCCCCAGCAACCGCGATCCCGAACCTGAGGAAGTCAGCGCCTGTTCGAAGTATTTAGAGCGACAAATTGCGGCCATCAACCCCAAGGTGATCGTCACCCTCGGCCGGTTCTCGATGGCGCGTTATTTCCCGAACGCCAAAATCAGTAAAATTCATGGTCGGCCGAAGGTGATGGATGGGCGCTTGATCGTGCCCATGTACCATCCTGCTGCTGCGCTGCACCAACCGTCACTGCGCAGCGAGGTTGAAGCCGATTTTGCTCGTTTACCCGAACTTATCCAGCAGGAGACTCAGGCCGGTGCTGCCACAACGGCTGAAGATCCTGATCCAGAACAACTCAGCCTTTTCTAAATAGCATTCCTATGATGGCAAGGAGATAGACTTTACATGGCCAAGCATAACCAGAAGTTGCCGCCTGCCGCCCAGGCTCTGATCGACAAATTCCGAACGAAGCAAGCGACAATTGGAGTTATCGGCCTGGGATATGTTGGACTTCCACTGGTAGTCGTGCTGGTGGAGGCCGGGTACGAAGTCATCGCGCTCGATACGGATCCCGGCAAGATCAAGAACCTGCGGCAGGGAAACTCCTACATCGAGGATGTCCCCAGCGCCAGCATCGCAGCGGCTGTTGAGCAGGGCCGGATCAAACCGACGACAGACTACGAAGATCTACGTCAGGTGGATGGCGTGAGCATCTGTGTCCCAACCCCGCTGCGCAAGACTGGTGACCCGGACCTATCCTATATCGTGGCCGTCTCGAAGGCGTTGGTAAGCATTTTGCATCCCGGGATGGTAGTCATCCTCGAATCAACATCCTACCCGGGGACGACGCGCGAACTTGTAAAACCCGAGCTTGAATCGACCGGTTTGAAAGTCGGTGAAGATATATTTCTTGCCTTCTCCCCCGAGCGGGTAGACCCTGGACGTGAGGACTGGACCACGGCCAATACGCCCAAAGTCATCGGCGGCATCACGGCAGCTTGTACCGAGGTGGCTGCAGCCATGTATGCCGGCGGCATGAAGAATGTCGTCCTCGTTTCATCCACCGAAGTCGCCGAGATGGCCAAGCTGCTTGAAAATACCTTCCGGGCGGTGAACATCGGCCTGGTGAATGAGCTGGCATTGATGTGCGAGCGGTTGGGGATTGACGTTTGGGAAGTGATTGACGCGGCGGGCTCGAAGCCCTTCGGATTTATGCGTTTCACCCCCGGGCCAGGGTTGGGTGGACACTGCATCCCCATTGATCCTCTATACCTCTCCTGGAAGCTGAAGAGCGTGAAATACAACGCCCGCTTCATCGAACTCGCCAGCGAGATCAATACCAACATGCCGCGCTATGTTGTCGGACGGATCCAGGATGTCCTTAACGAGGCCGGGCATTCGATCAAAGGGGCGCGCATTCTCGTTCTCGGTGCGGCTTATAAACCGAATGTGTCCGACATGCGTGAATCACCGGCGATCGACGTGATCGGGCTGTTGCGAGAGAAGGGGAGCAAGGTATCCTACTTCGACCCCTTTGTCGCGTCGATCGATGGTGATGATTGGGCAATGGATTCGGTCGTGGATCTCGAACCGGCGCTGAAGGAAGCTGATCTAGCAGTCTTGATCACTGATCACGACAACCTGGATTACGCGGCGATAGCCGATCGAGCAGCCTTGATCTTCGATACGCGCAACGCCTTCCGCTCACGGGGGTTGGACCGTGAACATATCGTGAGGCTCTAATGGGACGATATCTCGTCACCGGGGTGGCGGGCTTTATCGGGTCACGCGTGGCTGAGCTTCTGCTCGAAGGAGGGAGCGAGGTTCATGGTCTGGATAATCTAAATGACGCCTATGACCCGGCTCTCAAGCAGTGGCGTCTAGAGCGACTGCGCTCACGAGCGGATCTGCAGTTTGACAAAGTGGATATCGTCGACCGCGAGGCGCTTACCGCCGTCTGGAACCCCGATTCGTATGATGCGATCATCAACCTCGCCGCCAGGGCAGGTGTGCGGCCTAGTGTACGTGAACCTGCACTCTACATCGAAACGAATGTCTTAGGGACGCTCAATTTGCTGGAGTTGGCGCGTGAGCGCGGGGTGGCGAAGTTTGTTCAGGCTTCGACTTCAAGCCTATATGGCGCGCAAACGCCGCGTCCATTCCGGGAGGATGCTGCAATCGGGAGGCCGCTCTCGCCCTATGCCAGTTCGAAGGGTGCGGCGGAGATGCTCTGTCACAACTACCACTACCTGCACGGGCTGGATGTCTCGATCCTGCGCTACTTCACGGTCTATGGACCCGCTGGTCGCCCCGATATGAGCATCTTCCGCTTCATTCAGTGGATTGCTGAAGACAATCCGCTGCGTCTGTATGGCGATGGAGAACAGGAGCGAGATTTCACCTTCATCGATGATATTGCCCGGGGAACGCTGGCGGCGTTGAAGCCGCTGGGCTACGAGGTCATTAATCTTGGCAGCGATCATCCGGTTCGCATGGAGCATGTGATTTCCCTGATCGAGGCGTATCTGGAGCAGCCTGCGCGTATCGAGCGTCTACCGGAGGCGCCTGGTGATGTTCGTGCCACCTGGGCCGACATCGGCAAGGCCCGGGAATTGCTCGGTTGGCAACCGGAGATTAGCCTGGAAGAGGGCCTGAAAGCAAGCGTGGATTGGTATATGGCGGAGCGTGCCTGGGCGCGATCTGTGGATACGCAGGATCTCTGACCTCAATGCCGGTTGAAAGGCAAGGCCTCGCGGGAATCATCCGCCGCTTCGTGAATCATCCCTTGATCCAGCGCGTGATTCGCAACACAGGATATCTCTTCAGCGCGCAGGGGCTGGCAGCAGCCTTGAGCATGGGGCAAGGGATCCTGACCGCCCGCCTACTCGGTGTCGAAGGGGTGGCGCTGGTCGGGATCATCACCCAGTTCTCCAGCAACCTGAACCAGCTGATCTCCTTCCGCATGAACGAACTGGTCGTGAGCTATGTCGGTGATTTTACTGCGCAGGGCAAACCGCGCTTAGCCGCTGCGACCTTCAAGGCGGCAGTGCTGACCGAACTGGCCGGATCTTTGCTGGGATACCTGCTGATCTTTTCGCTCTCGCCGCTAGGAGCCAATATATTTGCTCACCGGCCCGAGCTCGTTGGCTTATTCCGCGTCTATGGTCTCTTTGTGTTGGGAAGCCTGTTTGCCGAAAGCGCCTCGGGATTGCTGCAGTACTTCGACCGGTTCCGGGCATTAGCCCTGACGATGGTGGGGCAAAGCACGCTCACGATCGTCTTAATTAGCTGGGCCTTCCTTACCAATGGGACCTTGCCGGCAGTCCTGAACGCCTACCTCTTTGGCAAGATCGCCTGGGGGTTGACCGTCTCTCTTCTAGCTGCGATCGAGGCTCGCCGGCAATGGGGGGTTGGATGGTGGAAAGCTAGGATCGGGCTGCTCGCGCCTTGGCGAAAGGAGCTGCTGCGGTTTGGGATCAGTACGAACCTTTCGGGGTCATTGAAGCTTGTAACGAGAGACAGCGAAATCCTGTGGCTGGGTGCGTTTAGTACGCCGCTGCAGGTCGGTTACTATAAGATTGCCAAGGCCATCACGAACATCATCATGATGCCGATCACGCCCCTGATCAGTACGACCTATCGGGAAGTCGCGCGTGAGGTTGCCAACAAGCAATGGCAGAACGTTCGCTATCTGCTACGGAGCGGGACGATCCTGGCCTCGCTCTGGACGATCCCAGCCGTGACGGGCTTGATTGTCTTCGGCCGCTGGGTGGTGGGGATCTACGGCATAGAGTTCCTGCCGGTCTCCTACACCAGCCTGCTGATCCTGCTCCTGGGCGTTGCAACGGTGAATATCTTTTACTGGAACCAGTTGGCACTGCTCCCGCTAGGCCGGCCGGATACCCCGACCAAGGTTCAATTTGTAGGCGCCATTGGCAAGGTTGCCGGGACGATCCTGTTGGTGCCGATCTTGGGCGCTCCCGGAATGGCAGCGCTGTTAAGTGGTTTTCTCCTTCTGACGACGCTTGCGCTCGTGTGGCGGACGGTTGTTGAGCTCCGCCGAGCGGAAAAGCTTGCGCCGGGTCCTGTGATGGTGTAGTTCCATGCGTATCGCATGTATTTCGGCCTCTCGTATCCCATCCCGAACAGCAAACTCAATCGAAGTGATGAAGGTGTGCCAGGCCTTCCTTGATGCGGGTCATGACGTTCGCTTGTGGCTCCCAGCGGAACGAACGGAGGTGAGTGAGGAGGATCTTCGTCACTGGTATGGGCTGCACCGCTCGATCCCAATGACTCGGCTCGTCTCACTTGGTCTGCTTCGCCGTTATGATTTTTCCTGGCGGGCGGTGTACCAGGCTCGGCGCTGGAAAGCAGACCTGGTCTACTGCTGGCCGCTCCAGGCGGCGTACATCAGCACGCGCAGAGGATTGCCGACTGCGCTCGAGATCCACGATCAACCACATGGCCGCTTCGCACCAGCGTTGATGAAATCAATCCTGGGCAGCAAGTACACCGTGCGCGTCTTACCAATCACGAGCGCTTTGCGATCCTGGCTCGCCGAAACCTACAATGTCCAAATGGAACCCCCGCGCACTGTCATCGTTCCGATGGGTGTCGATCTGGAGCCGTACCGTGACTTGCCGGCACCAGAGCACGCTCGAGCACTGCTTAATCTAAAGCCTGGCATATCGATCGGCTACACGGGTCACCTGTACCCCGGACGAGGGCTAGAGTTGATGGCCTCGCTGGCGCGATTGAACCCGGAGATCAATATGCTCTGGGTGGGAGGGGAGCCGGTTGATGTTGAACGCTGGAGGCGGCGGTTGGAGGGGGAGCGGATCACGAACCTCGCACTTTCCGGGTTCATCCCCAACGAGCAGCTTCCGCTCTATCAGGCGGCGTGTGAGATTCTTTTGATGCCCTATCAACACGCCATAGCCGGGAGCAGTGGGGGTGACACTGCACGCTTCGCCAGCCCGATGAAGGTCTTCGAGTACCTCGCAGCGGGTCGAGCGATCCTTTCCAGCGATCTTCCGGTCCTGCGTGAGGTTTTGGATGAGACGTGTTCCGTGCTCCTATCGGCCGATGATCTTACTGCGTGGGATCAAGCGTTAAAAGGGCTGCTCCAGGATCCGGAGCAGCGGGCGTACTTGGGCAAAGCAGCG
>DAOUEJ010000114.1:0-30783 GCA_034430615.1 Anaerolineales bacterium
TAAGTTTTGCCCTTAGCTTGCTGGCAATCCTGATCGCCCACGAATTTGGACATTACTTCGCTGCCCGTTATCACAAGACTGCGGTTACGCTCCCCTATTTCTTGCCATTTCCAGGGAGCTTGTTTGGCACCATGGGTGCCTTCATCCGGCTAAAGGAACCACCAAAAAATCGGAGGGTACTGCTTGATATTGGCCTGGCTGGACCACTTGCAGGAATGGTTGTGGCCTTACCCATTTTGATCGTAGGTTTATCGCTCTCCGAACTAGGCCGCTTACCTCTCCTTCCAACAGCGGCGGCCGGACAGGTTCTGGAGGGGAACTCGATCCTGTATCTACTCGCTAAATACATGACAACGGGGGAATGGCTACCCGCGCCCCTTCATTTTGCCGGGCTCTCCCCGATCGTATACTGGGTTCGATATTTCTTTGTGGGGCTTCCCATGCCCTACGGGGGATTGGATGTGATGCTGCATCCGATGGCCTGGGCTGGTTGGGCTGGTTTGCTGGTGACGGCGTTAAACATGATCCCGGCTGGCCAGCTCGATGGAGGGCATACGCTCTATGTCCTGGTTGGACGCTCTGCTAGCCGTATTTGGCCGCTGATCGTGGGTGCGCTCTTTCTGCTGGGAATAGTCTGGTCAGGCTGGTATATCTGGGCGGTCATGATCTTCCTGCTCGGACGATCCAACGCCCGCCCACGTGATGAACTGACCCGCCTTGACCCACGACGGCGGTATCTTGCAATTTTCGGTTTGATCCTTTTCGTGCTGGTCTTTACACCCGTCCCACTCCGGCTCTTCTAAATCGCACTCTACGACCTCGAGGATGCCTCGTTTCCGCGCCTGCTCCTTAAACCAGTGCAACTGGAGATAGCCGGCAGCCACATAGCTAATCCCGAAGATTGAAATTGCCATTTCAATACTGTTATCGCCCAAAACATAGAATGCCAGGAATGTGCTGATGAGAGGCTAGGCGAATACGAATGGATCCGTCGCAGATTGCTTGAGGGTGACCTCAATAACGACAAGCGTCACTTGCAGTGTTTTCTGAACCAGGATTCTCCCCATACCTAATGTTCTAAGCGCCGTGGTTCATCAAACCGAGTCTTTTCTCTACCTGGTTGTACCTATAAGGTGGATTTAGAAATCTTCCAGAGTCCCACGTCGTTTGGCCTGGATCTCAAACCAGCGGAAAAGGAAATAACCGAGAGTGGCATACATCAACCCGACCCCAAATTCACCGATCAGGTACCCGCGAACCTGACCTACCCCGGCACCGGTCACGATCTCACGGGCGGCGGCGATACCTCGGGTCAGTGGCAGTGCTTGTGCGAATGTGTGCATTGCCTTGGGCAGTAGATCCAGGGGGATGTTAGCCCCGCTGAAAACAAGCAGCAGGAAATACACGGTATTGTTCACAAACATAATATTGCGAGTAATCAAACTCAAACTGCCCATGAGCAACCCGAGCCCTGAAGTGCTCAGGGTTGTGATGAGGATTGTCAACGCAAGCGCACCAAAATCTGTCTTGGAAAGGTCGAGCCCAAACAGGAGGACACCCCAAAGAAATCCCAGCACGACACCCAAGATCCCATCCAGGATGTGGAACAAGGCTCGACCGAGGAAGATCGACATCCTATTCGCGGGTGTACCGAAAAGGTAGGGCAGTGTACCTGACCAGCGTTCCCCGCCCACGCTGAATGTCACCCCGTAAATGCCGCTCACGGCCGTGATCTGAACAGCGTTCCCGATGATGTAAAAGCTCGCGCTGTCTTTCCCGGTAGCAGAGATACCGAGGAAGGTAAAGAACAAGAGCTGGTTAAGTGGCATGATGACTTTTGAAGCAAGGTAGGTAATGGGGCGCAGCCAGGCGAAGAGCGCAATGTAGGAGAGCATTGCGCCCTGAAAAAAGATCCGCAGGTTGTTAACAATGCGGGTCATCGCATGGCCTCCGTCTGCATGACTTACTGAAACCCAAGGGTGGCGTCTTCACGGGTTTTGTAAAGCATTTTTCGGAACAGGAAGTTTGAGATGATGATGTAAATCGAACTAAATATGATCAGCATGAGAAGTGAGAACCCAATTTCGGCCAGAGGAGTTCCCATACTCGTCGTCCCATGCAGCGCTCTCGCTGCCCAGTATGGAGCAAGGAGGTAGCTGAAAGGTGTTGTCCAATCCGGGAGCAGCGCAATCGGGAATAAGAAACCGCTCAGGATGTAAACCGGGAACTCCATCGCATTCTGCCACCCCTGGACACCCGGGTTCATAATGAAAATCGGGGCGATGATCAATCCAAAAGTGACGAAGGCGATCACGGTTAAGAAAATAGAAAGAATGAAAAGGATCGGTTGTTGCACATTGAGGTGGAAACCAAAGAGGATACTGGAGACCAGGTATGCGACGATCATCGAGCCAAGTGATTGTGATACGTGCGCCAAGTTCTTCCCGAAGATGATGACCTGAATTGGCGTCGGTTGGCCTACGAGGACTTCCAATGTGCCGCTCCAACGTTCGGCCGTGATGCTGTTCCCGCTGATGAAAAGCAGGCTGCTCCATAACCCAGTCATCCCGCTACCGACAATGACATAGATCGCCTGCTCGCCGCTCTTGGCTTGCAGCATCCACAACGCAAGGAGCGCGATCAGGAGTGGCTGGATGAGCACTGTGAAAACAATGAACCCATCCAACACATTCTGGCGCATGGTCATTTCGAACGTGGAGAAAATGACGCGCAGGTAGCTCCGGAATTTCCTTACTGTCAAGAGCTTCCCCCCACTAGGCGCACGTACGCATCCTCAAGCGTAGGTTCACGTATAGAGACCCCACCCACGCGTACAGCTTGAAGCGTGTTCATCAAGGTTGGGACAGCCTCCGAACCATGAGCGGTGTGGATATGCAGCGATTGCTTCTGTCCCTGGTCTTCTACAGAAACCGTGTCGACCCCTGGTAGTTGGCGCAGTTGGTCAAGGATTTCCTCCGATACGCCAAACACTTCGACTTCGACGACGGATAAATCGCTAACCAAATTCTTTAGGGCTTTAGGTGTGTCAAGGGCAACAACCTTGCCATGATTGATAACGGCGATGCGTTCGCAGAGTGCATCAGCCTCAAACATATAGTGGGTGGTCAGTAGGATCGTCTTTTCTTCGGCCTGTAGGTTGCGGATAACCTCTCGCAACTCGCGGGCTCCCACCGGATCCAAACCCATCGTGGGCTCATCGAGGAATAAGACTTCAGGGTTATGGAGGAGCGTGCGGGCAATATGCAGACGCTGCTTCATCCCGCGCGAGTATCCTTCGACTTTTTCCTGTCCGCGATCTGTAAGCCCAACGAGATCGAGCAGGTAAGGGATCCGTTTGCGGGAATCATCTGGATTGACATGATAGAGGCTGGCGAAATAACGCAGATTGTCCTGGCCCGAGAGGCGCCAATAGAGGCCGCGTTCGCCGCCGAATATGAACCCGATCCTGGCTCGGATTAAATCTGCCTCTGATACGACATCAGCGCCCAGGACGTGCGCGCTACCTGCAGTGGGGATGAGCAACGTGGTGAGCATTTTAACCGTGGTCGTTTTGCCCGCACCGTTTGGTCCCAGGACCCCGAACAGCTCACCTCTACGCACACTGAAGCTGATGCCATCCACGGCGACGACTTCTTTGATCTTGCGCCGGATGACACCGATCGTCGTCTTGTATACACGACGTAAATCCTGGACTTCAATCGCGTTCACCAGACCTCCAGGGAATTCATACGCACTTAATGACTATTGGTGGAAAGCACCAAATCCATCTGCTTCTCGAGAGAGTCCTTGACACCCCTCGGTCCCATGGAACCTGTCTTAGCAACAGGAAAGCCTAGAATAGCACATATCTTGTCCTTATTTGAACCTCTTTAATTTCCTAGAAAAATTGTGTAGGCCAGCCGATAAACCTGGTAGATGGTGTCCAGAACACATCTATACTTTATCAGTCAGCAGTACCCGTATCTTAGGTTTTTGCAGTTACAGGCGCAGCATGTCTTCTCGGGGATCTGCTTCAAATACCAGATTGTCAGTAACCGGGGATGTTGGAACTGTAGACGTGAAGCATGGAGGGCGCCGCGCTTGATGGAATTCGTCAAGCCTTCCGGGTGGCGTACATAAAGCCAATCGCCGAGCACAGGATGACCCAGCGCTGCACAGTGCGCTCGAATCTGGTGCGTCCTTCCCGTGTAGAGTTGCGCTAAGAGCCATGAGTGCGACATAGATGAGGACAGGCGCACAAAATCAGTTCGTGCAGGTTTTCCTCGCGTCATGTCTGGCCGAGTTCTGTGATGTCGGTCTCCGTCCGGGAGGAGGGGGAGTTCGAGGCGAAGGGATGACCAAGCAGGTTTACCGTATACCACCGCCAGATACGCCTTATTTACTATACCCTGCTCAAATTGCTGGTTTAGAGCCTTATGAGCCTCACGTGATCTCGCAAGAACCATGAGACCACTCGTCTCACGGTCAAGCTGGTGCACGATCCAGAGGCGGCTAAATTGCGGTTCAAGCACGGTCCTCAGATGTGGTTTATCTGGATTATATCCGTCAGGGATGCTGAGCAAACCTGATGGCTTATTGACGATGAGGATTGATTCGTCAAACCAATGGACGAATTGCTCGAGATCCAACATAGGATCACCCTCATCTCCGGTGGTAATAGAGCGACAAGATTCAATACCAATATAGGGCCAAGGATGAGTCCTTTTATGCCAGCATAATACGGAGCTTATCAATTAGGCCTGCAAGATATTCCCGAAGCAAAGCTCAATGGAGATTGTAAAGCTTAATTTGGTTACAAATAGGTATATTGTGGAGGGTGAAAATAATAACCATTACTCAATCGAGTGCGGCAGCGTGAGGCCAACAGGATGATGAATTTGCCATATCGGATGTGCTAAATTGCGAAGCTTCTTGAAATATCCTGGTTGGGGAAACACAGTAAATATACTAGTAGTTGATCGTACGTCTGGTATGGTCTAGAATCGACTTGTAATTTCATAGTCTCAGCTTGCAGATCTGCGGATCCAGGAGTTGGTGAGATGGTTCTAAAGAAGCCGGTCGATATCGACCTATTTACCGCCACGCATTGGATTCAGGGCCAGATCACGCCAGGCTCGCAGGGATTATTCAGCCATTTGAACATGCCAACCGAGTCCACCCTTGAGGTTGAAAATGGCGAGATGAGCCCATTGCATCTTGTCGGTCAAAAATCGGAAGCCTTCAATACACTCTGGCTTGTGAAGCATGAGGTGCTTGGCGTTCTCGTTCACAACCGAGCTGGACTGGGGCCATCCAGCGTTGTAAAAGCCGGATACACCAAGCCTTTCCCCCACTGGGTGCGCATCTTGATTTCCGGGTTCGAGTTGATCGGCCAGATCCAGGCGGGAGGGCGATTTGATTTCAGGGCAATCATCTTTGAGGGATCAAACACATTCGTTCCCCTGTATGATGCGCGCATTGCTGCTCTACTCTTTCCCCGTGTGCATGCTGATTCTCCGGCTCTGGTTTTTAATCGAAAGCGGATCGAAGGTATTTCTGTGATTGGAAGCGATCTGGGCACATAGCGATCAGCTGGCCTGGGTTGCGATTTTGTCGATTTGACAGGGATCGAGAAATCACTACAATACGGGCCATCAGTCAGGGCTTTCAAGGTTTGCACCGCCTGTAGCTCTGACCAAGACGCCGGCTTCCATTCCTCATGGAGCCGGCGTCATCACGTTATAAGCTTCCTATCTAGGGCGTAAATCCGTGCAAGTATCGCGGATTGAGATGTGCCTTCTTTCGGCGCATCCCTCGATCAATATTCTAGGCTGCTGCCTCCGATAAATTCACGTAGTACCGAATCAGTCGGGATGGATGATTCATCCGTCACAGGTTCGATCGAGCTGAGCACTTTGTGGACACGAGTTGCACGTTTCAACGCGTCCTCGCGCAGTGGGTCGTCCACGTAGAGAGTCTCCCAACGCGCGAACTCATCGAGAAGTTTAGCTCGGTACAAGCAGAGTTCATACGGCATGGCGCTGTTGATGATGAAGTCAGCAGTGCTCTGATAGGGGATGATATTGCGTAGTTCACTTGAGCGGACATAGTGCCAATGCTCGAGAGTTCGTTGGGGGTCGTACGCTCGATGAACAGCATCGCGCAACATGCGTCGAATCAGCCGCAGATCAGTCCAGCGGATGAACTCGCCTTCCGGATCACGCATCTGAAGTAGCGTTTCCAGATATAGGCTTGCTTTTACGGCTGGATCGATGCCTTCTGTCATCGGTGGGTAGAGACCGTGCAGGCTGTCGATCAGGAGGATTTCGTTTTTTTCGAGCTTCATCGGCGTCTGGTCAGCTTTACGTTGCCCGCTCTTGAAATCGTAAAAAGGGATCATGACCTGCCTGCCGGCAATCAGCTCTCTCAAATGTTTGTTGATTAGAGGCAGGTCCAATGCCTGGGGGGTTTCAAAGTCGTAATCCCCGAATTCGTCCTTGGGGTGGAGTTGGAGATCGAAAAAGTAGTTATCGATGTTCAATGCGCGAAATTTCATCCCGCGTTTGCTCAAGCGTTGATCGAGCTTGATCGTGGTGGTTGTCTTACCTGAAGAGGAAGGTCCGGTGATGAGGACGATCCTGAGCGAATCCCCGCGTTCGGCCAGGATCTCAGATGCGGTATCAAGGTCGTCCTCATAAGTCGCTTCCGATTCATGGACAATGTGCGGAAACTCGCCAGCCCGGACCCGCTGATTCAAGGCCTGGACAGTATCCAGCTTATGCTGAACAGCCCAATTGAGGACATACCAGATCTTGCGCCAAGGCACGTTTTCCGACGGCCTCATAGCCCGGCGCGATTGTTCCCTCCGTTCCCGGTCACGTTCGTCCCGGTACAGGATAAACGCTTTGGCTACCTGTGCATGCCCCTGTTCGATCAGTGTCTTCTCAACCGCATCCTGGATCTCCTCAATCTGCGGAGAGCTGGGGTCGGGTAAGGTTTCCATCAGGTAATCGACGACCTGATCTGCAAGCCAATCAGAGCGCGCTCGATCGCGCCCGCCAACCGCGACGGCTGCCCTGTAAATTGCATTGGAGATGCGTTCGCGGTTGAAGGGTACAATTGCCCCACTGCGCTTGACAACGGTCTCGGGTTGACTCATCATTCATTCCCCGCTTCTTATTAATATCTGATCTTACGTCTGGTTCTACCGGGAAAAAGTATACCATCGCCAATTTCGTTAGTTTGTCGTGCGTGTAGACGAGAAGCCGAACTTGCGAATCTGGAGGGGATCCGCGCGGGTTAGAATAAAGCAAGCAAAAAGTCTTACCAAACGTCGAAAAACCGGGTGGCCAGGCCAGATGCGCTGCCTTCCGAATGGGTGAGCATGGCGGCTGTTGTCGATGTAATCCTGTTCCTGCTTTCCAGCCAGGCCCGCGCGGTTCATGCTGCAGCGATTATTGTCGACGGACCAGAGACGGTCAAACACGTATAGGGAGGACGACCTGAGATGATAGTTAAAGGGTACACATCCGAGATCGAGGGGCGTTTACAAGCATTTGATGACCTCTCTGCTGTGGAGAGAATCTGGAATCGCGATTTCACGTTGTGGAAGCCTGTTCCAGAAGAGATCAGCAACCGCCTTGGTTGGTTGGATTTGCCCCAAAAGATGCCTTCCGAATTGCACCGATTAGTTGAACTGGCGAATATAACTCGCCAGGAAGGGATCCGACATCTTGTGCTGCTCGGGATGGGCGGATCCAGCCTGGCGCCTGAAGTCTTCGCTCGAACCTTCGGTTCCAAGCCGGGCTTCCCCAAGCTCTTGGTGCTGGATAGCACCCATCCGGAACGCATCCGGGCTATCCTCGATCAAATCGAAATCAAGCGGAGCATCTTCCTCGTCTCCTCCAAGTCCGGCTCAACAGTGGAGACTCAGTCCTTTTTCAAATTCATGTACTCCCGGGTAATGGATGCCGTCGGCAAGGCAAGTGCGGGAGCCCATTTCATCGCGATCACGGATCCAGGATCTTCGCTGGTGACGACCGCAAGCAACTTCGGTTTCCGTGAACTTTTTCAGAACGATCCCGCTATCGGCGGCCGGTACTCGGCCCTATCCTTTTTCGGGTTGGTGCCGGCGGCGTTGGTCGGGGTCGACACCGCGGAAATTCTTCTCCGGGCCCAGAGTGCTTCCGACCAATGTCGTCCATCGATCGCGCTAGCGAATAATCCTTCCGCAGTGCTCGGCGCGGCAATAGGGGAGATGGCTCTCAAAGGGCGGGACAAGCTAACCATCATCATCGATGAACCAGTCATAAGCTTCGGGAATTGGATCGAACAGCTTGTCGCCGAGAGCATGGGCAAGGAGGGGAAGGGGATACTTCCGATTGTAAACGAGCCCACCGCTGCACCTGATTCCTATGGGGAAGATAGGTTCTTCGTTTGGCTTCACATGGCCGGCTCACATGAAAACGAGTCGGCGATGTCTGCAATCCAGGCGGCAGGCCAACCTGTCTTGGAGCTACCCTTGCAGGATAAGTACAATCTCGGCTCACAAATCTTCTTCTGGGAGATGGCGATCGCGTTGAGCGGACAAGTCTTGGGTATTAACCCCTTTGACCAACCAAATGTTGAGTCGGCCAAAATCCGAGCACGTGAGATGCTCGAGTCCTACCAGGAAACGGGGTCTCTTCCAGCGCTGTCGCCTGATCTTCAACTGGGCGATATCGAAGTCTTTCTGGATGGGCGAAGCAATCTGGAACCTCCTCCTGGAACGATTCATGACCTGCTCAGTGCATTCATCAACGGGATCGCAAAGGATGGCTATCTTGCGGTCCAGGCGTACCTGGATCCGTCACCCGAGAACGAGTCAGCCTTGCGTACGTTCCGAGACCGGTTGCAGCACTTGACCTCTCGACCCATCACGCTCGGGTTCGGGCCCAGGTTTCTGCACTCGACGGGTCAGCTTCATAAAGGTGACGGGGGCAAGGGCCGCTTTCTTCAGATCACCGATGTGAAATTGGAAGACTTCGAGATCCCGGATCAAGCTGGTGAAGAAAACGGTCGAATGACCTTCGGAGTAATGATTGATGCCCAGGCTCAAGGAGACCGGCAGGCATTGCTCGACGCTGGCAGAGTCGTCATCCGCCTACATCTTCCCGTGCCAATCGATTTGCAGCTGTCCCAACTCATAGCAGGCAGCTAGATAATGCTGAATGTCCTCGTTCTATTGTCGATGAGAATTCATCATGGAGCCGACCGAAGACAGGCTGAAAGGTGTTCACTTTGATCGAGGCGATGATCTTCGATCTGGATGGTACGCTTGTCCAGACTGAGAAGCTAAAGGCGATCTCATATGCACGTGCAGTTGCTGAATTGTGCCCAAACCCAGTTCCGGAGTCTGAAATTATCGAAGCCTACAAGCAGGTAGTCGGACTCTCGCGTGCTGAAGTTGCCCGGTATCTGATTTCGCGCTTTCGTTTAGAATTCCGATCGCAAAGGGAGAGAGCAGAATTCGATGGGTTCGAGGATTGGCAGATCTTGGTCCAGGTGCGCCTTGCAAGATATGGCGAGATGCTTTCCGACCCCGAGGTTTTGCTGACGCACCGGTGGCCTTACAATGTGCAGGTCTTGGAAACCGCCCGAAGTCAGGGTTGCAAGACGGCATTGGCGACAATGTCGACTGCGGATCAGACAAGACAGGTCCTTAAAGTCCTCGGGTTGGAAAGGGAGTTTAACTTCATCGCGACACATGATGATGTAGAAATTGGTAAACCAGATCCAGAGATCTACCAACTTCTCATGTTCGAGCTCGATGTTGAACCCGCTCGAACTCTGGTGCTGGAAGACTCTCCTGCTGGGATATCTGCTGCGCAGGCGGCGGGTGCCTGGGTTATCGCGGTCACAACCCCTTTCACCCTTGAACGGGTACATCAAATGAGTGGTCTTGACCAGCGCCGGATTGTCGATGAACCTGAGCGGGTCCCGGCTGTTGTGCATGATCTGCTCTCCGAACTGCGGGCGGAGGAATGAGCAAAGATGACCCGTGAAATGGATCCTATGGAACTTGATAATTGGAAAAGATTGGCCGGGGAATACGCCGTACAGTTTATCGAGGATGGCATGATTGTAGGCCTCGGATTTGGGAGCACAGCAGTTCACGCACTGCGTCTCCTGGGCCGTCGTATTTCATCTGGCGATCTCACCGGCATCAAGGTAATCCCAACATCCAACTCAGTAGCTGAGGATGCTCGATCCGCAGGCATCCCTCTCACGGGTTTTTCCGAGCATCCCGTTATCGATATAACGATCGATGGCGCCGACGAGGTAGATCCAGGGATGAATCTGATCAAGGGTGGTGGTGGGGCGTTGCTGATGGAAAAGATCGTCGCCCAGGTGACACAGCGTGAGATCATCGTGGTTGATGGGACGAAGCTGTCCCCGCTCCTCGGCACGCGCTTCGCACTTCCAGTTGAAGTGCTCCCATTCGGATGGGAACTCCAGCAGGCGTACTTGAAGTCGCTCGGTGCGATGGTTGAGCGGCGCCGAGCACCAAATGGGGAAGTCTTCACCACCGATTCCGGGAATTTCATCCTCGACTGCGATTTCGGACCCATCCAGAAACCTGAAGACCTGGCGCGGGAATTGGAATCGCAGGCTGGAATCATCGAGCATGGCCTCTTCCTGGGTCTAGCCGACGACCTGGTTGTCGGAGATGAAAATGGTGTCCGGCATCAAACCCGGACCGCATAAAGAGAGGGAGCTCATTGATGGAAATCGGTATGATCGGACTGGGTAAGATGGGCGGCAACATGACCTTACGGTTGCTCGCCGGAGGGCACAAGGTTGTCGTCTTTGACCGCAATCCAGCGCTGGGGGAGAAAGCACAGGAGCGCGGGGCAGTCCTTGCCGAATCATTGGAACAGATGGTGAGGGAGCTCGAACCCCCTCGCGCGATCTGGATTATGCTGCCAGCAGGTGAGGCAACTGAAACAACTGTGAATAAACTGGGTAACATGCTCGCAAAAGGCGATATCATCATCGATGGTGGAAACAGCAACTATAAGCAAACACTGGCTAGAGGGAAAGCGCTGGCTAATAAGGGTATTGCGTACGTAGATGTCGGAACCAGTGGCGGAGTGTGGGGATTGGAGCAGGGTTATTCGATGATGGTGGGTGGTACGGAGGAGGCAGTAGCTCATATAACACCAGCGTTGAAGACTCTCGCACCTGGCGTTGATCAGGGGTGGGGGCATGTAGGACCACCTGGATCCGGGCATTTCGTTAAGATGGTGCACAACGGTATTGAGTACGGCATGATGCAGGCTTATGCGGAGGGGTTTGAGATCCTGGAAGCAAAGTCGGAATTCGCGCTCGACATGCACCAGGTGGCTGAAATCTGGCGCTTTGGGAGCGTTATCCGGTCCTGGCTTCTGGATCTAACCGCTCGGGCTCTGGAGGATCGTGAGGCCTTCGACAAAATTGAGGGGTGGGTCGCAGATAGCGGGGAAGGGCGTTGGACAATCCAGGAAGCGATCGACCTCGATGTGCCAGCACCCGTGATCACGCTCTCGCTCTTCATGCGCTTTGTCAGCCGCCAGGATGACAGCACCGCAGCCCGGTTGCTGGCTGCGATGCGGAACCAATTTGGCGGGCATGCTGTGCGCGAGACAGGTGAGAGTGGTTGAAGAATCATGCTCCAGCAGGAGGAGTTGGGATGGATACATTAACGCCCACTGACATAGCAACAACGATTGTAATTTTCGGGGCATCCGGTGACCTCACTCACCGTAAATTGGTGCCCGCTCTCTTCAATCAATTTCGGAAGAAACGTCTACCAGCGTCACTGCAAATTGTGGGTGTCTCGCGCTCGGAGTTAAGTCATGAAGAATTCCGGGCGCAGACGCACAGCGGGACGGTGGAGCTGGCGAAAATGGAGTGTGCTGATGATGAGTGGGACGCTTTTGCCGCTCATTTATGGTACTTGCCTGGGGACGCGAAAAAGGAAGAGGATTACCAACGCCTGCAGTCATTTCTCGATCAACTTGAGGCTGGGGCTTCCAATCGTTTGTACTACATGGCGACGGCCCCTCAGCTGTTTGCGCCGATCGTGCAGCACCTCGGAAGCAGTGGGCTTTCCAGGAGCGACACGGGCTGGAGGCGGGTTGTGGCCGAGAAACCTTTCGGGCATGACTTGCAAAGCGCAATTGAGCTCAATGAAACACTGCACGCAGTTTTCCGGGAAGACCAGATCTATCGCATCGATCATTACCTGGGAAAAGAGACCGCACAGAACATCCTCTATTTCCGATTCCTTAACACCATCTTTGAACCCGTCTGGAACCGCAACTACATCAGCCATATTCAAATCACAGTATCGGAACAGGTCGATGTCGAACATCGCGCTGGATATTATGACCAGGCCGGCGTCGTAAGGGACATGTTCCAAAATCATTTGCTCCAGCTGCTGAGCCTGGTGGCGATGGAACCGCCAGCAAGTTTCAATGCTGACTCTGTTCGCAATGAGAAGGTAAAAGTCCTTCAAGCCATCCGACCGATCGAAGGGCAGGATATCGTTGGGGCGCAGTATGACGGCTACTGCGAATTACCAGATGTTGCCAAAGGATCCCGCACGCCAACCTATGCGGCCTTGAAACTATTCATCGACAATTGGCGCTGGCAGGGAGTTCCGATATATCTGCGTTCGGGAAAGGCTCTTGCGGCGAAAACAAGCGAGATCGCGATTGAATTCAAGTCGCCTCCGCATGTGATGTTTCCTATGCCGCCCGAATACAAGATGACCCCCAATATTTTCTCGCTGTGCATCCAGCCGGATGAGGGCATCCACCTTCGCTTCGAGACCAAGGTTCCTGATACACAGCAAGAGACCCGTTCCGTCGATATGGATTTCCATTACCGGGAATCCTTTGGTGAGGGGCGTTTACCCGATGCATACGAGCGTTTGATTCTGGATGCAATCAACGGGGATGCTTCACTCTTCACGCGCAGCGATGAGATCGAGGCGGCTTGGGGGATCATCGATCCAGTCCTGAGCATCTGGGACTTGGGGGGGCAGGAAATCGTCAACTATGCACGCGGCAGCGATGGGCCGGAACAAGCGCACGATTTCATCGGGCGTGGCGGGTTTGTCTGGAGATTGAACTGCACGCATTGAGGGTGTTCGACTCACATGCGTGATTTGAGTTGTCAGGACCTTGCGCCCCGATCAACGCCCACCTCCTCTCGAAACGTTTATAGCACATCTTGATTGCCGTATCCGGCAGGATGACGAAGGCGACGGTTGCCAGGTGTCAGGGGACTGTGGATGCCAGATCTATGGAGTCCTGGTCTGAAGCTTTCGGCTTACGCAGGATGATCAGGATGATGACAGCGAACTAGCCGACATGACCCACAATTTCCGTCAGTGATGGTTTAACGGCATAACCGAAGAGTGACTTTAACACGTGCCCGACCAGTAAGATCGATATGACTCATCGGTAACGGAGTGTTTTTCAAATCATTTCCATGGGCAACCTTATCAGATTCCATTGCGTGGAGAAATGAAATGGGCTTTTTGCGATGTATGTCATTAAAATCGTTATTCCTGGTGAGCATGGTTACCCTGTTTGGAATACACGGATGTACGCCCGTGCCGAGGTTGAACCCTGACACTTCAACCTCCGAGCTCTCGAACGGGGCAGGTAAGCCTGAACCCACGCAGGGAGCCAGGCAGGCTATGGAATTGCTAAGTGAGGCGTTCCAGGCCGGGGAGGCCATACCTGAACGCTACACCTGTGCTGGCGAGAATATCTCGCCACAGTTGGCCTGGTTGAATCCGCCCGAGGGAAGCACATACATCGTCCTTACCCTCGACGATCCGGATGCCCCGGGGAGTACATGGGTTCACTGGTTGGCATATAATATTCCGGTCGGTGTCGGAGTATTGGAAGCAGGGGTGGGATCAGATCCTACACTGGACGGTTTCGGGGCGTTTGGCCTAAACAGCTGGGGGGAAACGTCGTACGGAGGGCCCTGCCCGCCTACAGGAACGCACCGGTACTTCTTCCGACTCTATGCGCTCGATGAGGCACTTACGCTGCCCTCACCGCCCACAATGTCACAGTTGCAGCAGGCGATGATCGGTCATGTCTTGGCCGAGGCCAACCTGATGGGCTTGTTTGCACGCGGGGATTAGTACTCAGGTTGTCTGAGGGAGGAAATCTCCATCCAACTTGAACAGCGCCGCGGGTTCCTACTCCCCCTCGAGTTCGGTTTTAAGCCGCTCGATGCCTTCCAGGACCGCTCGCAGTCTGGCTTGTGTATCCTGCAGATGATGATCCTCTGTCAGCACGAAGCGACGGTAGGGCGCAATGGCTTCTCTCAATCTGCTGCTTGCCCGCTCGAGCTCCTGTTCGAAGCTGCCGCGTAGGACACTGCGCATCTCGGTCCTAAGCGAATTGATCTTACTTCGAAGTTCCTTCTTCGCCTGGCCGCGCCTGAAGGGAATAATGGCAAAGCCAAGTAATCCGAGCAATCCTGCAGCCAGGATACCAGTGGCATCGGCGGCTGCCGTGGTGAGGACAGCCTTCAGGATCAACCCCAGGCTGATTGCGCTAACTTCAACGAGGCCAACCAGGGCAACCGAATCGCGTACGGCATCGGTCAGGCGTTGTGATTCTTCGCTGCGGTTAAAGCCCGCAATAACATGCTCGGCGCCCTTCCCGATACTTTCAAGTAATTGGCGCCGGTTATAGGCGAAACCACTGGCAGCTTCCTTCGCTGCATCCTGGAGGGTATCTGTCTCGCGGCGCTGTTCGAGTTCGGATGTCATCATCCGCCACTGGCGATGTTCACGCTCTACGAACCAGTCGATGATTTCCTGAATATGCGCTTCGATCTTGTCGGGTGCGATAGAGATCACCTGCTCTTCGAATGACTTGCGCATTCCCTTGGCATCCAGCATTTTCCGGATGCGGAGCAAGCGCATCGTGTCATCCAGGTACACCTCTCCCCGCAGCTGCAATTGCAGCAATTCATTCTCAATCCGATCGATATGGCGGGAAAACTCTGCGCTGGTGTCTTCGGAAAACAGTACAACCTGTTTCTCAACACGTTCGAGTGCAGCCTTATCCTGGGCCAGGATCTCGAGTTTGAGTTTGATTTGCTGTTCACTCTCCCGGCCGATCTTGAGGCTAATCCCCAGTGGGTTGAGCATCTTCAAGCGGATCTTGTGCTCATCGGAGAGCGTCTGCTTGAGGTACTCGTACAGCCGCTTAAATCCTTGATCGCCCTCACCGATTCCCTGCCGAGCTTTCCTGGCTGAAAGGCTGAAGATCTCCGGTTGAAGGGAGAGCCGTTCCTGGAATTGCCGTGCGACAAAGGACTCAACTTCATCGATATCAGATTGGTCGTCCAGGATGTCGATTTTGTTGATGGCCACGATAATTTTCTTCCCCCAGCTGCGGATGCTCTCTGCGAACTGGCGTTCGCTCTCCGTGAATGGGCGGTCAGCTGAAGTTACGAAGATTACAAGGTCGCTGCGAGGAACAAATTCCTTTGCGATAGCTTCATGCTCCCGCAGCACGGCGTTCGTGCCTGGCGTGTCGACGATGTGTATCTCACGCAAGATCTCACACGGGAAGTACAGCAGGCGTGCATGCTCACCAGCATATTCCTGCTGGCCTAGTTCACCATACTTCAAGATATGGATGCGGTCTGTGGTTGGAGTGACGCCCTCTTGCAGAAACGTGCCCCCGAGCAGGGCGTTGATCAGAGCTGACTTACCGCTATTAAATTCTCCAACAAACACGAGCAGGAATAGCTCATTTACCTGCGCAACCGCGTCCTGAAGGTGACGCCGATCACTCGCACCAAGATCATAGCTATCAAGGACACTGATGATTTCATCGATCAGTGCCCGCTCCCGGTCCCAGAGTGCGGCAAGCTCATCTGTCATTAACGCGAGCGCCATAGAATCTCCTTGTGTGTCTTCCCAGCTGGACTATCCTATAGGAGAATTGTAACCGTTCTATAAGGATTATTGTCTGTGCAAATCCAGGATCGTGGTTCGGGCTTGAAGGAGCTCTATTTCCATGGTTTGCGCGGCACATCGTCCGAATCCTACTTGCTCAACCCCGGCTTGACACGTGTCATCCGAGTGATTACGATCAGTGAAAATCCTAAGGTGGGATAGAACATTCGTGAGGGATATATGATGCGGATCTTCCTTGTGTTAGCGTTAATCCTTTCCCTGGTTGTAACGATATTCGCAGTCCAGAACAACACCGAGATCGACGTCAGCTTTATAAACTGGCATGCGACAGGATCCCTTGCGCTGGTCTTGATGATTACTGTTTTTATCGGAATCGGGATCGGGGTGCTCTTGATGCTGCCAGGATCGGTGCGGGCTCGTTTGGGTGGGCGTACAGAGCGCAAGCGAAGCCAGCAGTTGGAAGCAGAACTGGCTGGCATGCGGGATGTGCCTGGCGCCGTTTCCAGTCCGGGCAATGAATTCCCCCAGGAATCCTCCGCCAGCGAGGATCCACCCGCTGTTGATATGTGAAACCCAGGGAAGGATCTACCCGCATAAATCCAATAAATTTGATGAGGATTGAGATTGGCGAGCTAGAGCGGGAATAGCAGTGGGAGAAAAACCAACGAGGCGATGAGCAGGAGCAAGGTAATCGGTGCGCCAGCTTTGATGAAGTCGCGGAAGCGGTACCCGCCCGGTCCCATGACAAGGCTGTTGGCGGGATGGGCGATCGGGCTGAGGAAGTTCGCCGACACAGCGATTGCGATGACCATCGTCAGGGTATAGGGCGAGACATTGAGTTCAATTGCGGTCCCGATGGCGATTGGCGCCATGATGACAACCAGCGCGGCGCTTGGTATGATCTGCGAGGTGAGTGCAGTTAGAATAAATAGTCCTGCCATAACAGCGTAAATGCCAGCCCCCCCAACAAACTCAACTACGTTTCTCGCAATCATGATGGCTGCTCCGGTTTCCTGCATCGCAATCCCCAGTGGCAGCATCCCGGCAATTAAGAATACAGATCGCCAGTCAATCGCACGGTAGGCCTCATCCATGCTGAGGACGCCAAACAGCACCATCAAGGTTGCACCGATAACGGCTGCCAATTCAATTGGAAGCCAATGCAGGACAACCGGGACAACGACTCCCGCCATAATCAAGATTGCGAAGGGTGCCTTCTCGCTGCGCGGGCTTTGCTGTGCAGACTGCGTAAGGACAAGCAGATCGTGTTCGTCCCGGAGAAGCTGATGCCTTGTGCGCGGGCCATAAAGGAGTAGGGCATCTCCGAAACGAAGCTGCATATCCCGCAGACGAGAGCGATACGCTTTCCCGGAGCGCCAGATCGCGAGAACGCTAAGTCCAAATTTTTCTCGGAAGTGCAGTTCGCGTAGTGTTTTCCCAACTAGTGTTGTGAAGGGGGAGAGTACAACCTCAACCAGGCCAACTTGATCTGATTGGAGCGAGTTAAGTTCAGGAAGTGGACCAAGCATGATCTCGATCTGCTGCAGCCCCTTCAAAATGAGGATGTCATCAGGCCTCGCCTCAACCAGCATTAAATCGCCTGCTTGCAGGATGGTTTCTGGATCAGGGAGCAGCTCGGTCGTTCCCGACCGGCGTATCCCGAGCACGGTAATTCCGAAGGCGTCTGCTAGGCGGTTATCCTTGATGGTTTGTCCAGCAAGCAATGAGCCTTCCGGCACCCGCATGACCTGGACCCGTTCTTCAAGTTGGTAACGCCGATTCACGACCTCCAGCGAGATCGCATCAACACTACCCCAATCATCGGATTCCTCTAGCTTGAGTAGCTCAACTTCATTACCGAGTAATAAAAGCCGATCACCCTCGCCGAGCACTTTCTCCTGCAGGTTGGTTCGCTGGGCAGAACCGTTGTGTTCGATGGCGATGACTGTAACGCCATAGGTTGCTCGAAAGCCTGATTCAAACAGCGTCATCCCGGCCAGCTTGGACTGGTCCCCCAACCTGACTTCTCTGAACTGGACATTACCACCAACGAGTTCGCTGCTCTTGATTGACCCCTCAAAAATAAGAAAGTGGTGGTTTCGTAGAGTCGCCAGGCGGTCGATGCGACCTTCGACCACCAGGTTGTCGCCGGCGTTGAGAAGAGTGCCAGGGAGCGGGGCAAGCAGGCGTTCCTTTCTTCGCAGGATTGCAATCACGTTCAATTCCAGCGCTGCCCCGATCCTGCTCTCACTCAGATGTCTTCCTGCGAGAGGTGAGCCTTCAGGGATCTGGACGATGAAAAGCCGCTCATCGATGTCGTAGACTTCGTTCTGACGCTCGGTGCCTTGTTCGAGGATGGCGCCCCGATCGTGCCTGGGTAATAGGCGTCGGCCCATTGTGCTCATGAATATCGTTCCAACCAGCAGGGCAATGATTCCCATGGGGGTGAAGGAGAAAAACTGAAATGGAATTAGACCCTGCTCGGCGAGCACGTTATTGAGGAGGATGTTCGGAGGGGTACCGATCAATGTCAGCATGCCTCCAAGCAGCGCACCATAGGCGAGGGGCATCAACAATCGCTCCGGTGATGTTTTTATTCGGCGCGAGACATCCATCACCACCGGTAGGAGCAGCGCGGCTACGCCGATGTTATTCAGGAATGCTGAGAGCACGCCTGCGGTTAGCATGATCGCCAGGATTACACGGCCCTCGGATCTGCCTGCATACCTGAGCAGGATTTCACCGATGTGATTAGCAATCCCACTGCGAGCAAGGCCGCCACTGAGGATGAAGACTGCCCAGACAGTGATCACAGCCGGGTTGCTAAAGCCTGATAGAGCCTGCGTCGGCGTCACCAAACCGGTCAAGGCCAGCGCACCCAGGACCATCAGCGCAATCAGATCCACCCGCAACCGTTCCTGGATGAGCAGCAGGAAGGCTACCAGGAGGATGGTGAAGACCAGGGCGATCTCCCCTGTCACGTATGACTCCTGAGGGCAAGCACGCAGAGGATCATAGAGCTATAACCTACCGTACTCCGTACGCTTTGCCAAGTGGGATCCTGAAATGCGTCTTGCATGCGTGATCGCGCCCGGCAAATGGATCTACTCGTAGCTTCTGAGCGCGAAGGTGGACATCCATATGCGCAGAGATGGCCGGGCAAATAATGAAAACGCATCTCTGACAAGGCGATTGCTGCGCTCACCCAGTATTATCTACGGTTCAAGGACATCAGCTTAAGCATGGGGCATTTATCCTGCTCGTGCTTATCGAAAGATGCTGGATTCCTCAGGTGAGCCCTCGAGGACACGGACGCCAACTGCCTCTGCCTCGGCAGTTTTTTGCCCATCGACGTAGACCTCGCAGGTGAGCGAAGTCCTGCGACGTTTGATCTCGACCACACGGGCGCGGAGTTCAATTGGGCGGTCGTTCGGTGTTGGCTTAAGGTAGCGTACGGTGATCTCAGCTGTGGCATAGCGATAGTAGGGTTCACTATCAAGATCACGGCCTTCCTCGCGGTAAGCGGCAGCCATTGCGGTACCCATGCAGTGACAATCGATCAGCGTGGCCAGGATGCCTCCGTTCATCACCTTTTCCCAGCCATGATACTTTGGCTGCGAGTGAAATATGCAGACAGCCTCATCGTCTTCCCAGTAGCTTTTGATTTGCAGGCCATCGGGGTTCTCTGCCCCGCAACCAAAACATACATTCCCCGGCATATGATCTTGAAAGAATTCTGATTTCATCCGTTCCCTCTATGTTGGCGCATTCCTAAATTGTAGAATCACGAGCTCACTTAGTAAAACCAGTTCCTGGGCTTGGATCATCTCCACGGTGACTGGCCTGCTTCACTGAGCTGGTTCCAGGGAAACAATCGCGCCGAAGCTATTCACCGTCAGCAGCCATTTGCTCCCGATTTCAAATGTCCGGAATGTTAACTCGTCTGTTGTCTCATAATTGTATTTCTCGCCATCACTTTCAAACGTTACATTGTACTCGGCAGAACGATCTCCCAGCCGTTGGCCTTCCTGGAGTGCAGTCTCCGGCCAGGAAAGGTTCAAATCAGTACCAGTAATCGTCAAAGTATCGAAGACTGTCCATGCGCTTTCGGTGTAGGTGCACCAGTCATCGTAGACCTCGTAGACGCAGTCCTGGACCACTTCACCGTAGCCGGTCCCTTGATCCACAGTGTAGGGAGTACCACAAACCTCAACGCTATTGGCAGCTGGTCGGTCACTGGTTTCTCTTAGCGTCTGGCTGCAACCCCCCAATTCGGCGCCAGCTGGAATCTGGTCAATCCATCCCTCCTGCCGGACAGGTCCCAAGACTTCAATGGTCTGTTCGCGCCTCCAGTTGAAGCCGGTCACTGTGCCGATGAGTTCGTCGGTGCGTGTGAGCAAGCTAAAGATAAAGATCGCAGATGCAACGCAGGCAATCCCCCCGAGAATTACAATCCAGCCCGGCAATTTCCGGCCGGTAGTCGTTGGCATAGGCGACGTCGTTCTGGGTGCAGCCGGGGTGGGTTGCCTGGTCTCGGCCAGGCTAATACCGCATCCGGCACACTCCCGTGCAGAACTGAGATTCAGCGTGCCACAGGCCGTACAAGCGATCTCGCGCTCAGGGTCGGGCTTGAACGCCCCAAGCACCTGTCCTGATGCGCGCACCTGTGCCTGGTTCAGATCTCCACCGCAGGCCCCACAGAAACCAACACCGTCAGGGTTGCGTGCATGGCAGTAAGGACAGTGGACGTCAGGGCCTGCCTTCGCCTGCTTGATCTGGTCATTATCTGTGAGCAATTTGCGCTGGGCAGCCTGATGGAACTCGACGTCTTCCGGCTGCGGGCCTCCGCATCCGTTGCAGAACTTACGTGGACCCGGATTCTCATTTCCACAACGGGGACATGTCCATTCGAGCTCTACATATCCGACAGATTTTCGTGCCATCCGATGGAACCTCCTACCAGCGTGGGGAGCGAATTTACGAATCGCTGATCACGGGCATAGAATAACGCTGCTCTTCAAAAAGTGCTACCCGTTCCTTGAAATTTGAACAATGCGGTTCGGGTTCCCAGAAAGGGTGGTGATCATGGATGGATTAGAAGGAAAAGTGGCGCTGGTCACGGGTGGCGCTACCGGAATTGGGTATGGCATTGTACGCAGATTCGCAGAGGCGGGAGCCAGCGTACTTGTCTGTGGCCGCAGACAAGCTCGGCTTGATGCTCTCGCGGCTCAATCAGGTGCGGGAGGTTGGCCGGTCGATATCATCCGGGCTGATGTCGCGGTGGAGGTGGATGCGAAGCGGGTGATCGAGTACTGCCTCGATCGTCATAGGCGTCTCGACATTCTGGTCAACAACGCCGGCATTGATGGAGGAAGCCAGATCCACGCTCACAGTGTTGAGGAGTGGGACCGCATCATGGCGGTCAACCTGCGTGGCCCTTTTCTGATGTCACACTTTGCACTACCTGTCTTCCACTCGCAGGGCGCAGGCCACATCCTCATGATCAGCTCGGAGTCGTCGCTCCGGCATTACAAGGGGGATGGAGCGTACGGTGTTTCGAAACATGCGCTGAACGCGCTTGCGGAATATATCCAGGTTGAAAACCAGGCGGCTGGAGTGCGTGTAGACACTATATGTCCGGGGATGGTTGTGTCCGAGATGACGGAAGGGCTTTCGGGATTGAATGAAGCGCGCTGCCTGGAGCCGGAGGACATCGCTGACCTGGCATACTGGTTGGTGACACGCAGGGAGAATGTCAAGATCGGAACGCCAATCCTGATCCAAACGATGCTTAACCCCTGGGAGTAGTCTGTGATTTCGTGCGGCAAGGGCCTTGCAACATAGCAGACAAGAGCTCGGGCCTCAAGATATCCGGCTGTACTGGGCTCCAATCAGGTTATGAAAATGCCAAATCGAGGGATTGTCTGTTGAAATTTCGAGCTCTTATCAAAGCAGCTGGCCGCATCGTTTCTATCATGGCCATCAGCCTGCTTGCACTCGGACTGGGTCCGACGGTGATCACCTTTGGATCGTATCTCTACTATGAGATGAGCGGTACGATCATGCCGGATGTAAGCATCGGTGGCGTTCCTGTAGGGGGGCTGACCCGGGAAGAGGCGCAGGCACGCCTGGACCGGGTATGGAACAAGGAACTGCGCCTGGCAGCCGTGGATCTGCACAACCCTTCGAGAGCGTGGGTTGTCTCACCGGCGGAATTTGGTTTGAAAGTGGATCCCATACTTACTGCGCAGCGCGCTCTAACATTTGCCCGGGAAGGCCGGTTGCTAGATCAAATCAATCTTATGCTTGCGGTCCTTAGAACTGGCATTGATCTACCGCCGATTGTTGATTTCGACGTTGAGCTGGCAGAGCTTCGTTACGCATCCTGGGATCAGCAACTGCGCATACCACCCCAGGATGGGTGGCTGATCCTGGAGCGGGGGGAGGTCATTGTCCATCCAGCGGTTCTCGGATGGGAGATCGACGTACCAGGCAGCGTGGCTTTGCTCGCTGAGGATCCACTCAGTTACCTTACCCAGCAGCAAGTGATCCCGATCGCGATGAGATCCTTTGAGCCGGAGATCACGGATTTATCAGAGACGGTTTCCAGGTTGGAGGATGTCCTCGGATCACACCCACAATTGCAAGCGTATGACCCTGTGACGGACAAGCATTTTACGTGGGAGCCGGATCGGGTGATGATCGCTTCCTGGATCAAGTTGCAGCTGGGGGGTGGGGGATACTCGTTTGAGCTGGATCAGCAAGCCATAGATGATTTCATCCTTGACGCAGTATTGGGGCTGGGAACTGAAAGGGCGCTGGATATGGAGGGCGGTCGTGATCAGCTTATTGCACAGATATCAGGGTTGAGTCCCGAGCCCTTGATAATCAGCTACCTACCGACGGAATACATCGTTCAGCCTGGTGACCAATGGATCTCGCTAAGCTTCAAGGTAGGTATTCCATATTGGAAGCTGCAGGAAGCCAATCCGGTCCTCGTGCGGCAAGGTTTGATCCCGGGCGAGACACTTATCCTGCCGCCCCGCGATGGCATGCTCACCTTGCCAGTTGTCCCTGAGAAACGAATTGTGATCGATATCAGTGAGCAACGGATGTGGGTTTATCAGGACCAGGGTCTTATTCACGAGTATGTCATCAGCACTGGGATCCCTGATTCACCCACCTTGCCCGGAGTTTTTCAGGTTTCATCCCACTACGAGAACGCATATGCGTCGATCTGGGACTTGTACATGCCGCATTTCATCGGCATCTATGATGCAGTTCCCGGATTGACGAACGGCATCCACGGGCTGCCACTCCTTTCTAACGGACGCCGGCTCTGGGCGGATGTGCTTGGACGCCCTGCTTCATTTGGCTGCATCATCCTCGATCTGGTAGCGGCAGAAGAGTTATTTACCTGGGCTGATGATGGAGTCGTTGTTGTTATCCAGGCCTAGTTAAAAAGGAAGGAGCAGCGTCGATGCTGCTCCTCTGGTAGTCGGGGCGGCCGGATTTGAACCGGCGACCTCACGGACCCGAACCGTGCGCGCTACCGGGCTGCGCTACGCCCCGATCTGTTCAGCGAGTATAACAGGCTAGTAAACTTCCAGTCAACGCACGTCGGCATAGCCGCTCAGCTAACCCGAAACACCCTGGCAGCTGCATGCGCCTTCTCCCGGCTCGCAGGCAGCATGAAGCAGAAAAGGCTGCCGGTCCCTTCCTTGCTCTCGCACCAGATCTGCCCCTGGTGCATCTCAACCATTGCCTTGGCAATCGATAATCCGAGACCCATCCCACCATGTTTCCGGGTCAGGTGCGACTCAACCTGGTAGAACCGATCGAAGACACGCTCAATATCGCCTGTAGGTATCCCGATGCCAGTATCCACCACAAATACTTTGACCAGTCCTTCGTCGCCTTCGATCTTTATCCCGACCTGACCACCGGCATCAGTGAAGATGATTGCGTTTTTAATCAAGTTCGAGAGGGCGACCTGGATTTTGGCGATGTCGCCGTCAACGATCAACGGATCATCTTCGGGAACATCGAAACCAATCTCGATCTGCTTCTCCTGCGCCGATTCGATAAATCCTTCAACCGTTTGCTCGACAAGCTTGCTCATCGAGAAGGGCTCACGCCGAACACGAGACTGCCCTTGTTCGTTGTGCGCGATGGTAGACATATCCTCGATGATTGATTTCAGACGCATGGCGCTGCGAATGATGACTTCCATTTGCTCTTGATGGTCAGATGGGATGAACTCCTTCAGGAAAGTCGCATGGCCCAGGATCAACCCGAGCGGCGTGCGAAGTTCATGCGAAGCGATAGCGATGAAATCGGACTTCATCCGGTCAAGCCGTTGAAGTTCGTCATTACTGTCCTGGATGCTGGTCAGCAGGCGTGCGGTCTCGATGGCCACCGAGGCTTGTGCAGCAAGTGTTTCCAGAACTTCTAGATCGTCTTCGGTATAATGGCCTTCGTTAAGCTTGTTGACAGCTTCTAGGACCCCGATCGGTTTTTCTTTCACGATCAGGGGCACACCCAGGATCGAGCGGGTTTGGAAACCAAGAGCGTTGTCAATCTGGCGGAACACCCGCTTATCCGATTTTGCATCCTGGATGACCATCGCCTTTGCGTGGGTGAAGATCCAACCGGCGACACTGGCATTAAGTGGAACAGAGACTTCCCGCAGTTCATCCTGGTGCTTTCCGGGTGAGGCTTCAAAGCGCAGCCGACCTGTGCCGGGATCGAAAAGCAGGATCGAGGCGACCTCACTCTGTGTGAGTTCGCACGCAACCGAGATGATCGTCTGCAGCAACTCGGGGGGGTTGTGCGTGGCAGACAATGTGCGGCTGATCTCCAACAGGCGTTGAAGCCGCTTGGTTTTGCTCACCTGTTCTTTGGTTTCAACCATGACTTTGATCCAAACCGCAGTGAATGGTCACGATTGTAGCATAGCAATGCTTGACAAGGCACCAATACTCCCAATCTCGAAGATCGGCGTACAATACACATGTCGAAAACATCAAACGGAGGCCATGATATGCCATCGAGTAAAAAGGTCCGTGTAGCCATTATCGGGGTTGGGAACTGTGCCTCGTCCCTGGTTCAAGGTGTTGAGTATTACAAGAACGCAAAACCGGATGACCGCGTCCCAGGTTTGATGCACGTCAACCTGGGGGGCTACCACATTCGAGATATCGAGTTCACGGCTGCCTTTGATGTTGTGTCAAGTAAGGTCGGTCTCGATCTCAGTGAAGCGGTCTTTGCTCATCCGAATAACACCGTGCGCTTCGCCGAAGTGCCACCCAAGGGGATCAAGGTTCTGCGTGGCATGACCCATGACGGAATTGGAAAGTATCTGTCTGAGGTCGTAGAGAAGGCCCCTGGTCCGACGGCTGACATCGTCGGCACCCTGAAGAAAACCAAGACGGATGTTGTTGTCAGCTACCTCCCGGTCGGCGCTGAGATGGCTACGAAGTGGTACGTTGAGCAGGTCCTGGAAGCGGGCTGTGCCTTTGTGAACTGCATCCCGGTCTTCATCGCCAGTTCTGAGTACTGGGCTGGCCGTTTTAAGGAACGCGGGCTCCCGATTATCGGAGATGACATCAAGAGCCAGGTTGGAGCAACGATCACCCATCGTGTGCTGACATCGCTCTTTGTTGACCGGGGTGTGCTGATGGATCATACCTATCAGCTTAACTTCGGCGGCAATATGGATTTCTATAATATGCTCGAGCGCGAACGGCTCGAGTCAAAGAAGATCTCGAAGACGGGAGCGGTCACCAGCCAGCTTCCCTATAAGATGAAACCGGAAGATATCCACATTGGACCGAGTGACTACGTTCCGTGGTTGACGGATAGGAAATGGTGCTACATCCGAATGGAAGGCACGACCTTTGGCGATGTACCATTGAACCTGGAACTTAAACTTGAGGTCTGGGATTCGCCAAACTCTGCCGGTGTAGTGATTGATGCCGTGCGGTGCGCGAAGCTGGCACTCGATCGAGGTATCAGCGGGCCACTCCTCGAGCCGTCCTCCTATTTCATGAAGACGCCTCCCGTACAGTACTCCGATGACAAGGCGCGCACGTTGACCGAAGAGTTTATCGCCGGAAAGGAAGCTCCCTCCGCGGCGTCCGCTGACTGAGGTTCCGTGCTGACCACCGGCGTTGGTCCGGTTGTGTGCAGGTTTTCCAGGCACCCGAGGCAACGCCGGGTGCCTGTTTGATTCGGGCTACCCACCAGCTGGAAAGGAAGAAGGAAAGGATGAGTGATAGCATGCGAGCGATGCAGCTGGTTACGCAGGGTCTGCTTGCAGAGAATCCCCTCCGATCAGTTACGCTTGATATCCCCAGCCCTGCCGCCGGGCAGCTGCTGCTCAAAGTCCAGGCCTGCGGCGTTTGCCACACGGATCTCCACACCGTCGTCGGGGAGATCCATCCCCCACGACTACCGGTGATCCCAGGGCATCAGGTGCTGGCGCGGGTGGAAGCCGTGGGTGAGGGAGTGAAAGATTGGCGGTCCGGGCAGCGAGCTGGCGTCCCCTGGCTCTACTCGGCGTGTGGTAAGTGTTCTTTCTGTTTGCACGGCAATGAGAATCTATGCCTCGAGGCTCGTTTCACCGGCTTCCATGTCGATGGTGGGTACGCAGAATACATGCTCTCCCGAGCAGATTACACATTGCCTATTCCGGATTCGATCCCTGATGACCAGGTGCCTAGTCTGCTTTGTGCCGGGATAATCGGTTACCGCTCACTGCGGCTCGCAGATCTCGCACCGGGCGAGAGGATAGGTTTGGTGGGATTTGGGGCAAGCGCCCATCTGGCGATCCAGGTTGCAAAGTATTGGGGTTGTGAGGTCTACGTCTTTACTCGTTCGTCAAACCATCGTGAGCTTGCGACCCGTCTCGGCGCAGCTTGGGTCGGGGGAGTAGAAGAAGACCAACTCGAACCCCTTGATCGCGCCATCATTTTCGCCCCGTCCGGAGATCTTGTGCCAGCGATCCTCAGTAAATTGCGGCCGGGTGGGACGTTGGCGATTAACGCAATCCACATGAGCACCCTTCCGGCGATGCCCTATTCGACGATCTACGGGGAAAGGACGCTCCGCTCCGTGAGCAATGCCACCTACCACGATGGCGTCGAGTTCCTGCGGCTTGCGGCCGAGATCCCTATCCACTCCGTGGTAGTCACTTACCCGCTGGCAGAGGCCAACCGGGCGCTCCAAGATCTGGCAGCTAGCTTGATCACGGGTGCGGGGGTGCTGCTGCCATGATCAAGCTGGGAACCTCCGGTTTTTCCTATGATGATTGGATTGGACCGGTCTACCCGAAGGCGCTGGCGCGATGGGGGTGGCTGGGCTACTACGCTGCTCGGTTTGCGACGGTCGAACTTAATGTGACCTACTATCGCGTTCCAACCCAGAAAGTCATCTCGGGTTGGGTTGAGCGGACTCCAGATGACTTCTCGTTCTCAGTCAAGGCCCATCGTTCGCTGACACATGAACGGGAGGACATGGATTTCAAGGGCTTTCGAGAGGCTCTCAATCCCCTTATCCAATCCGGGAAACTTGCCTGTGTCCTGGCGCAATTCCCGCATTCTTTCCACCCGAGCCCGGAAAACCGGAGCTACCTTGAACGGTTGAGGGAGGATACGCTTGACATCCCGGTCGTGATCGAATTTCGTGATTCGGGGTGGGTTTCCGAGGAAACATTCTCCCAGCTGAAATCGATGTCACTTGGCTTCTGTTGTGTGGATGAGCCCCAATTAAAGGGATTAATGCCTCCCGTCAGTGTGGCGACAGGACCCGTGGCCTATGTCCGCTTCCATGGAAGGAACAGCGAGCACTGGTGGAAGAATGAACACGCCTGGGAGCGCTACGACTATACCTACCAGGTTCCTGAGCTGGAACCGTGGGTGCCACGCATCAACGCGCTGGATGCCGCCTCGCCGCTAACGTTGGTGTATGCCAACAACCACTACAAGGGGCAAAGTGTGGACACGATCCGCAAGCTGGAAACGCTGCTTGCGGGATAAAAACCCGCTGCAGGCAGGTTGTCCCATGCCAGGCGCGTTGTTGGGCTAATCCCCGCGATGGTATAATGGGCGCGGTCTTCCCAATAACGGGCAAACTCCATTGCCGGGTCTGGATTCTCACGAGGACATTATGTCTGGACATTCGAAATGGTCCACCATCAAACGCAAGAAAGCATCCAATGATGCCAAGCGCGGTGCAATCTTTACGAGGCTGGCGCGCGAGATCGCCATGGCCGCGGGTGAGGGCGGGGGTGATACCGAGACCAACTTTGCTCTGCGTCTTGCGGTTGAAAAAGCGAAAGCCAACAACATGCCCAGGGATAATATCGACCGTGCTATCCGCCGCGGCACGGGTGAGGACAAAGACGGGGTTACCTTTGAACAGATCATGTACGAGGGATATGGGCCACATGGGGTGGCATTCTTGATCGAAGTCGTGACCGACAACCGCAACCGCACCGTGGCCGAGCTCCGTCATACTCTTACCAAGGGCGGGGGAAACATGGCCGATGCTGGCTCCGTATCGTGGCAGTTCCGGCGCACGGCCTACTTCTTCCTTCCTAGCGAAGCTGCGGATGGGGATCGTGTTTTTGAAGTTGCCGTAGAGGCCGGAGCGGATGATGTCATTCTTGACGCGGATGAGTATGAGATCTTTGCACCGGTAGAGCTTTTTAAATCTGTGAACGACGCCATGCGGGCGGCAGGTATTACACCAGCTGAAGCCAGCCTGCGGATGCTTCCCAATTCTTTGCTCTCGCTCTCGGACGAGCAAACGGTGAAGACCATGCGCTTGATCGAGGATCTCGAGGACCTGGATGATGTGCAGGAGGTTTACTCGAACCTGGATGTGACGGACGAGGCGCTTAGTTTGCTCGAGACAGCCTGAGGCCTACCAGCCCCCGATGTTGGTGCTAGGCATTGATCCTGGAACCGCCCGGACCGGCTTTGGCGTCGTGAACGAAGACGGGCGTGGACAGCTCTCATTGGTCGAGTACGGGGTTATTAGCACCCTTGCAGAACAAACTCCCGCTGAGCGTCTACACATGCTGCATGAACAGCTGGTGCGCTTGATCCAAGTCCATCAACCGCTGGAGGCCGCCGTCGAACGTCTCTTCTTCCAGAAAAACGTCTCCACGGCCATGCTTGTCGGGCAAGCCCGGGGTGTTATCCTGCTCGCTTTACAGCAAGCGGGTCTCCCAATCGGCGAATATAGCCCTCAGGACATCAAGCTGGCCGTAACCGGGTATGGGGCGGCGGACAAGGTTCAGATGCAGCGGATGGTCAAAACGCTTTTGTCAATGCCAGATCTGCCCGAGCCCGATGATGCCGCGGACGCACTGGCGGTCGCAATCTGTCATTGCCATTCAGCCCGACTCCAGCATCGATTGGGTGGGTGACAATGATCCAGACCGTGCGCGGGATCGTTCAGCATATCGGAGATAACCACCTGATCCTCGAAGTTGGTGGCGTAGGTTTGCGTATCACCGTTTCTGCATCGGTGCTCGATGAAAACTTGGAGATCGGCAAACCAGCCTTCGTTCACACCTATCTTGTCGTCCGAGCCGATGATCTGCGGCTGTACGGTTTTTCCAACAGGGAAGAACGAAGCCTATTCGAGCTTCTGCTCGGGGTATCAGGGATTGGACCTAAACTGGCGATTGGCGTGCTCTCACATCTCTCGCCTGATGTCCTGAGGAATGCGGTCATCGCCGGCCATCCGGAAGCCTTCAGCGGTGTGCCCGGGGTTGGTCGGAAAACGGCTGAAAAAATAATCTTCCACTTAAAGGACGCATTTGCGGGTCCACCTGCGACCCGCATCCGGATGAGCGATGCTGATGCGGAAGTCCTCGGTGCGTTGACAGCTCTTGGATACAGCCTGGTAGAAGCGCAAGGTGCATTGCAGGCCATCCCCGATGATGCACCTGTGGATGTGGCTGAACGCGTCCGAATAGCCCTAAAGTATTTCGCATAATTCAGAACGATCGTGCATGAACACCTCCCCGCATGTCCAGCGGGATTCTAGTTTTTAATGGAGGTATCGATATGTCCAACGTAACCAAGATAGCGTTTATTGGTCCGGGGATCATGGCCGAGGCAATGCTGCGGGGGTTGATCCAGCGTGCAGGCGTGGCGCCATCACAACTCATGCTTAGCGGTCCGAATCACGGCCGCCTGGATGAGTTACAACGCGGTTATGGCGTTCTCGTTGGAACGGATAACCGGGCTGCCGTGGAAGGCCGGGATGTTGTTGTGCTCTCTGTCAAACCACAATCTCTGCCGGCTGTCTTGGGAGAACTGAGTGGGGCTATTCCATCATCCGCCCTCGTCCTCTCGATCGTCGCCGGCGCCCGGATTGCAGCCATTGCTGAGGCTCTCTCACATCAGAGCGTTGTGCGGGCCATGCCGAATACCCCGGCCCAGGTAGGGGAAGGGATCACGGTTTGGACCGCGAGTAGAGCGGTCGAGCCCGAGCAGATAGACCAAACCCGCCATATCCTTGGCGCATTTGGGAAGGAAATACACGTCGATGACGAAGATTATCTCGACATGGCGACCGCGCTCTCGGGAACAGGACCTGCCTATACCCCGGATTCTACGTCCCTGAATCAGTCAAAGAAGAGCATTTTTATAAAAGCCCCACATTCGATGTAAAAATGGGCTATTTGAGCTGATTCTTCATCAATTTTCAGCAAAAATTGCTACTTTTAACCCACATTGGAGATATTTTGGAATTTGTCATCAGACTCATGCTTTCACCCA
>DAOUEJ010000115.1:0-14269 GCA_034430615.1 Anaerolineales bacterium
AGGGAAAAGTGTGAGCTGATCTCGATCGTTTCCTTGAATATGGTCCATGATGGCTCCGTGTAGACAAAGGACGTCACCTGATCTAGCATATATAACACCAGACTTTCCACACAGACTCTCGCTGGAGGCGATCGGGGACCCTGCTCAGAACATGCAGGGCGGACGGTGCGGCGCGATTTGCAGGCGGTGGGGCAGGAGTGCGGGGCGGGAATTCCTGGCCGATGGGCGTCCCCCGGCGCCTCAGCTCGAAGTTGTTGGGCGGCACAAAGTGACGCTCTATTTGGGGCACTATGTTGAAAGGAGACGTAAAATGCCTAAAGCGCAAACTGTACAAGAAGTTGTAGATCAGGTTGTCTTCGGGGCTGCAATGGAGCGCGAGAAAGCGATTGCATTGCACGACTACGTTCGTGAAAACGTCAAATTTGGTTTCAACAAATACTTCGACGCGACCCCGCCAGATTATACGTTGTCCTGCCGTCACGGACACTGCAACGCGAAGAGCCGATTGATGGTTGCACTCTTTCGGGCTGCTGGACTGGAATGCTATCAGCACTTTGTTGTAATCCCCAAAGACATTCTGAAAGGCGCCATTCCCCCCAGCAGGTATTGGATGATTCCAGCGGAACTATCTCACAGCTATGTTGATGTAAAGGTGGAAGGCAGGTGGTGCACGATTGATAGCTTTATCGTTGACACTCCCTTGCTTAAAGGCGCACAAGCCAGACTCGCCCAGGAGAATCGCCCCCTTGGATACGGCGTGCGCGTTGACTCAATCAATGTATGGGATGGGCAAAGTGACGCTTTCTCTCAATTCGACAAGAACATGATGATCGAAGATCATGGACGCATTGATGACCTGGAAGCATATTTCAATGACAAGAGATATCGTCACGTGGTCTTTGGAATGCGCTTCAATACGATGTTCAGGCTCATGGGAGAATTCGGCGTAGCTCCGATGAACGTCCATATCGAAAAAATACGCCAATAATGCGCTGTAATGCGAGAAGGAGATAGTCTGATGAAACTCAAGGCTCTGTTTATCTTCAACGCCATCGCTGCAATCCTCTTTGGAATCGGTTCCGTTTTGGCTCCGCATACGCTTGTGAACCTCTTTGGATCTACACTCAACCCTGCGGGTGCGCTTATGATGCAGTATGGCGGCACTTGGCTCATCGGGATTGGCTTGTTGGCTTGGTTCGCTAGAAATTTTGCCGACTCGGATGCTCGACGGGCTATCGTCCTGGCTTTTCTGATTTGCTATAGCATTGCCTTCATTGTGTCTTTGCTTGCCCAATTGAACAATGTGCTGAATGCCTTTGGGTGGGGCACTGTCGGGCTCAACTTGGTTCTGGCACTGGGCTATGGTTATTTTCAAGTTGCGAAACCTGTAACCAACTGACCATAGACGAAACCTTGGGCGGATTTACTCGAGAGCCAGTCTGCCCTTGTGCCGCCCAACACGCGCTTGCACCTGACGCCGTTCCGCTGCGCTTCGCGGCGCAGGTGAAGCGCAAACCGTTATGCGGTCTTATTTTCGGTAATTTAGTCAAGGGAGATGAGGATGTCTAAAAGAGTGTCCATCACCATGCTCCTGTGCTTTCTTTTTTTGGTTCTCCTCCGAAAAGTGTGGATATCTAACATAATTGCTGGTCATGGAGAACGGCCTCTTGGGGATGCCTGCTTGATCTTGAGCGTGAAATAGTCCAGGTCATGGAAACCATAGCAGCGTCGTTTGATCACTTTGATCTTGTTACCCTGTGCCAGGATGGTATTGAGACCTTCCAGACGGCCGTTGTTGATCGGATGATCGCAATGATTGAGCAGGCCGTAGGCGTAGCGATTCAACGTCTTTGTGAATTTCATCAGCGGCTGAATGCCACTCTCTTCCGCAGCTTGGATCCATTGGGCGAGAAGGAGCGCAGCCTCGTTGCGCCTCTCGCAATTCCACAGACGCTTCAGATCGTCCTTGAGCATATAAACCGTATTCAAGTTCTGGTTCAAGGAACGGAGTTCTTCCAATCGACCGAGCTGCTCTGGAGAAAGATACTCCTGGTTCTTCAGAAGCAGGTACCTGGTGCCTCGCAGGACAGGTTTGTCTTCTGCTTCCGCCTTCCTGAATTCTTCCACTCGCACTTTATCGATGACTTTGGAGTAATTGCTGATGACGTGAAACTTGTCGAAGACGATCGCCGCCTGAGGAGCACGGGACTGGATGGCCGCGATGTAAGGGTCCCACATGTCGATGGCGATGGATACGATGCCATGGGCAACTTCCTCGCCGATCTCGTCGAAGAAGGCTTCCAGCGTGGCCTGGCGGCGGCCCTTTCCCACCCAGACGACCCGTGTGCGCTCAAGATCCAGCACCAGGGTCAGGTACTTATGATGTTTCTTGTAGGAGATTTCATCGATCGACAAGAGACGCAGACCGGAGTAGTCGGGGTTGGCGAATGCTCGCTGTAGAGCGCGCTTGTCGATGTCCTTAACCGTCTTCCAGTCCATCCCCAGCAGCTCGGCGACATTGGCAACGGGCAGCTGCTCACACAGACGGGCGACAAGATCTTCGAAGCGTCGCGTGTAGCGGGAATAAGGGGCTGCGAACCCCAGATCCTCGACCCGCACACCACAGGTAGGGCAATGAATGCGCCACTTGTCCAGGACCAGGTAGGTGTGCAGCTCGAACACATTCAGATCCCGGATGCGCTGTCTGGTTCGGTCATACCGATCAAATCCCAACTGCCCACAGCGTGAACATCTCAGCGACGGAGGCATGCAATGGAGCAACAGTTCAGTGTGTGTTTCGCTCATGATGACATCTTGGACAACCACGTGCGGGAAGTTCAGCCATTGGGTTACAATGTTGGTGGACACCTGTCGGATCCTTTTGTGATAGCTGGAATTGGCCTCTGACTGGGACCTTTTCCAAGACTATCACAGCCGACGGGTGTCTGCTTATTTCAACTTATGTAACCTTTCCACATAATTTGGAGGAGAACCTCTTTTTTTTATTTATTTTCCTTGGATCTTGCAACCCAAAACATGATGTAACTGTAGAAGTACTTACAAAAGTTGAATCGCAACCATTATTAAATCTGACTCCTGGTGATGTAACTCCTGTTACATTTTCTTCAACCTCGACTTTAGTAGCTTCTTCCACAGAAGCTAGCATTCCTTTGTATACATTAACACCAACATCTATTCCCATTGAGGATGTAATTGAACTGTCTTCGTTATGATGTAACCTGCGATCGAGCGGTTGATTTCACAATCGATCTAAAGGGGCGACCAAGGAGGTGAACCTTGAAGTACGGACCCTTCCTTCTGGGTTTGCTATTGTTGCTGATCCTGCCAGCGACTGCCTGCGGGACCAGCCCACAGCTCACGAACACGCCCACACCAACGAACACGCCTACGCCGACCAGCACGCCCGCGCCCACCGACACTCCTGAGCCATTCGTGGGTGGCGATTGCGATCCAGCTACCAATCGCGTCGAGATGAACACGAGCATCTTCGCGTATGTGGCGAGATCTTACACTTACCCGGAAGCTTGCTCCAAATATTGCCTGTGGGTTCCCGATGGCCGTCAGCTCAAGATCGGCATCAAAGATTTCAAAGTAGACCTGGACCTCTACGTGGACGTGGATCTACTCGACCTGCATTATGGGGACGACACATGTTGGGAATCCAGGTCTTACGGATCCCGAAGTGAATTGGTCTATATCCCCAATCCCGGCGGCCGCTACTACATTTGGGTCTGCACCGTCGAAGGATCGGCGATGGAATTCACGTTGTACAACGAATTCACGCCGTGATTTATCATTGGAATCACCGCGGGTAATCAACGGCCGCAGCTGCTCTCTTGATAGTTCGCATTGTGCCGCTGACTGTAATCCGATTACCGGAGCTAGGATTGGTTCCTTCCCGATATTCCACTAAAGATTTTCCGCTGCCAGATGACGCTTGATTCCCCAGTTTACTTTGATAGTACTGATCCCATCGTAAAGTACCGGTGTCTCCATGGTTGTCTGCAATCCAAGGCGTTAATAGAACCTCATCAAGGCAAGAGGTACCTATGGATTGTGTATCGCTTACCTTTTCATGATCCTTGATATAGAATGAAGAAGAACATAATTACTTTGGGTTTCAACCAATCGAACATCTCAAGGCTACCCATGGAACACCAGCCTGACGGTCCAAGGTCCCTGTTTTCGGACTCCATGTCATAACCTGAAGGTCCTGGGTTCGAATCCTCTCCCCGCTACCTGAAGCAGAAAGCGTCTGAAAAGGCGCTTTTTGCATTCTATGGCCGCATGCACAGAATTAGAACTTAAGGCCCATCGGTTATACGCCCTAGGTCAGGCGGTGGCGGCGGGAGTCGCTCCTGTGGCTCGAGGTTTAGCAACGCCTCAGGCACGATCCGAACTTTGCCCTCCGCAGGCTGCTTCATCTTGGGTTCCCGGCGGATCGGCCGGCCGGCGACTTTCAATCTCTCCTTCTTCTCGGTAATGCTGCCTCACCTTTGGCCATATCAGGCTGAGAACTGTGTTTTAGCAAACCGCTCCTTATGTTCCATTTGGTCTGACGACGTACAGTCCTCCTCCGTAGCGACGTTAAGACCTTGCCGACGCGCGCCATGCCGGGAATCCTACCGCGTATAACTATCGAAGAAACCCAGGAACGCCCGATCTATTTGTCACTACTTTAACATCCGCTGCGCCGCGGCAAACATCGCGGCGCTGGTTGCTGCTGTCAACTCTACAACCAGAGGGTGGTTTGATGAGTTGTCGCATGCGCCAGAGCGGGTATTAAAGGGAATAAGAGAAAGATTATAATACTTTCAAATCATCCGACTGTAAAAAAGAGGTGGGCCATGGAAAATGCAAGAATCGATTCGCTCATCATGTCCCTCGCGCAACTTCAAACAGAGTTGTTACGGTGCGAGTATTGTGAGGAGAGGCCATGCAAGGAGGCCTGTCCTGTCAACTGCTCACCGGCTGATTTCATCATGGCAGCTCGCGTTGGGAATCCATCGGACATCCGACGATCCGCCGCGGAGATCATGCACGCCAATCCGCTGGGCGGAGTTTGCGGGATGGTTTGCCCGGACACGTTATGCATGGCCGCTTGCACGCGTAAGAAATTCGACGGACCAATCAACATCCCGCTCGTCCAAGCAACCATCGTAGAAATGGCCAAACGCCTGGGCGGTATCCCTGAATTTTCCAAGCCAAAGCTAAACGGGAAGAAAGTGGCCGTCGTCGGCGGCGGGCCAGCCGGACTCGGCGCTGCAGCCGCTTTGGCGCAGATGGGCTTTATGGTCGACATCTTCGAAGGCAGGGACCTCCTTGGTGGAATGATGAACCTGATTCCTGACCACCGTCTGGAGAAGAAGGTGGTCGAGACGGATATTCAATTCCTCCTGTCGTTGGGAACCATCACTGTAAAAACGGGAACAAAAATCGAGGATCCTAATGAACTGCTTAGCAAAGGGTATGACGCGGTATGTGTCGCTGGCGGTCTCTGGAAGCCAATCGAGCTCGGCATTCAGAACGAAGACCTGGCGATCAAGATGGTTGACCTTCTGGCCAAGCCGTCCGCGCACAAGTTTGACGGGAGAGTGGCAGTCATCGGCGGCGGTGCGACCGCAATCGACTGCGCTATCACAGCCATACAGTGCGGAGCGAAGCACGTCGAACTCTTTATGTTGGAAAAACTCTCTGAGATGCCGCTGACTGCGAAAGAACGAAAGGAATTGTTGGATTTCGATATCGAGGTGAACGGACGCATCCGCGTTAGCAAGATCATCAAGGACGGCGAAAAAGTCTCCGGCTTTGAAACCATTAAGGTCGAACTCCCCGAAGGGAAATCATTCAGCCCAGCGAACATCCGTGACTTACCCGGTTCGGTGGGAACGCGCACCGGCTTTACTGCAGTCGTAGTGTCGATTGGGATGCGAGCGGCAATCCCTAGCCATCAGGGCAAAGGTCTATTCTACGCAGGGGACATGCTGACTGGACCGAAGACAGTTGTCCAGGCAACAGCATCTGGTAAGAACGCAGCTCTTGAGATCGATGCATACCTCAAAGGCGAGAAGAAACCGATTATCGAAAAGCCAATCAAATCCTATTACATCCTGCCCGGTTACAAACCGGTGCCGGTTTCATTGGCGACCGAGTTCTTCGGTCTACCGATCCGCTCCCCGTTTCTCATTTCCGCTTCCCCCTCTACCGACGGATTAGAACAGATGGAGAGGGCTTACAAAGCCGGTTGGGCTGGCGGCGTGATGAAAACCGCCTTTGATAACGTCCCCATTCATATTCCAGACGAATATATGTTCACCTATAATCCATATACATACGCAAACGCTGATAATGTCTCCGGTCACCCGCTTGACCGGGTCTGTGCTGAGGTTAAACAACTGGTCAAGAAGTGGCCGGACCGGTTGACGATGGCTTCGACGGGTGGTCCTGTCACAGGTAATGACGAAGCCGACGCGGCCGGATGGCAATCCAACACGAAAAAACTGGAAGCGGCTGGGGCGATGGGCATAGAGTACTCGTTATCATGTCCGCAGGGAGGCGATGGGTCAGAGGGCACCATCGTCTCGCAAAATGGAGCTCTCACTGCCAAGATTATAGATTGGATCATGCAGGTCGGTGACCCAGACATTCCGAAGCTGTTCAAACTGACCGCAGCTGTTACTTCCATTGTACCCATCCTGCGGGCAATCCGAAAAGTGCTCAATCAATACCCGAACAAGAAGGCGGGTATCACCCTGGCGAACTCTTTCCCCACCCTAGCATTCCGCCCAGCTATGGGACATACCTGGGAAGAAGGGGTTATAGTGGGGATGAGCGGCGAGGGTGTCACCCCGATCTCATATTTGACCCTCGCGCAGTCTGTCCCGGAAGGAATTGAAATTTCAGGCAACGGTGGCCCGATGAATTACAAAGCTGCCATGGATTTCCTTGCCCTGGGGGTCAAAACTGTCCAATTCTGCACAATCGTTATGAAGCATGGCTATGGCATCATCCATGACCTCGAATCGGGCACATCCTTCTTGATGCAGGAGCGGGGTATCCGATCGATGAAAGAACTGATTGGCATCGCCCAACCGAACCCTATCACCGACTTTATGTCACTGACACCTGTCAAGAAGATCTCAGACGCCAACTATGATTTTTGCGTCTCGTGCGGTAACTGCGCCCGTTGTCCGTACTTGGCGATAACGCTGGACGAGAAGGGTTTGCCGTACACCGACCCCTCCCTCTGCATCGGCTGCTCGATCTGTGCCAAGAAGTGCTTTGTTGGCGCCATTACCATGCGGACCCGCAGTCCCGAAGAACTTGCTGTGCTGAGAGAGCAGTAGACACGAAAGGAATGATATGGCTACTCGCTTCGAAAACGGAATAGTTGTCACGCTTGGAGAAAAGAACCGTGTCCTCTGGAATGCAACAGTCGTCACCGATGGGGAACGGATCGCCGCGGTGGGCGATTCTGCCGAAATGAAGCAACGTTTCCCGGGCGCCGATCCGATTGACTGCTCCGGGAAAATTATCCTACCCGGATTCATCTGCACCCATCACCACTTTTACTCAACCATGGCACGCGGGATGAGCATCCCCGGAGAACCTGCCTCGAACTTTGTCGAGATCCTTGAGCGGCTCTGGTGGAAAGTGGATAAGGCGCTGGAGGAAGAGGACATCACCCTTTCCGCACAGCTGCCCCTGATCGACTGCATCCGCAACGGCACAACCACGGTCATTGACCATCACGCCTCCCCGTCCATGCGGGAGGGCTCACTGGACTTGATCGAAAACGCCGTCCGGCAGGCGGGTCTGCGCGCTTCACTCTGCTATGAAGTTTCCGACCGCAACGTTGCCGGTGGTGGGATTGCAGAAAACCAACGCTTCATCAAGAAGGTCGGCAAAGGCGATGGTCAGATTGCGGCGATGATGGGAATGCACGCCTCTTTCACCCTGTCTGATGCGACCATAGATGAATGCGTAGGAATCGCTCGGGAGGCGGGTGTTGGTTGTCACATCCATGTGGCCGAAGATGCCGCCGACCGCGAAGATTCCCTCGCCAAATATAAAATGCCAACTGTAAACCGCCTGCAGAAGTTGGGTGTGGCAGGCGAAAAGTCAATTTTCGTCCACTGTATCCACATCGATGATTCTGAGATGGACATCCTCGCTACCACTGGGACGAGTGTCGTCCACAATCCCGAATCGAACATGAACAACGCGGTCGGCGTCACACCGCTGTTGAAGTTACTGGGAAAAGGAGTGCTGGTCGGGCTGGGCACCGACGGCATGGGCTCGGATATGCTGGCTCAGATGCGCTGCGCCTACCTGCTGCACCGGCTTGCAAACCATGACCCGCGTGTCGCTTTCATGGAGGCTCCGCAGCTCCTGCTGCAGAACAACGCCGCAATTACCAAACGGCAGTTCGGTCTACAGTTGGGCGAGATTGTCGAAGGTCTGCCTGCCGACCTCGCCATCCTCGACTACCAGCCACCCACACCGCTCAGCGAAACGAATTTCCTTGGGCATCTCATCTTCGGTCTGGTGGACGCCACTGTTGACACAACCGTCTGTAAAGGTAAGATTCTGATGAAGGGGAAGCAGATCCTGAGTATGGACGAAGAGCAAATCGCGGCCCACTCGCGCGAATTAGCCCCAAAGATGTGGAAGCGGTTGCAGGTACTTTAGTAAGCTAATTTCCTGTTGCGAGTCCAGAATCTTCCTGAGGAGAAAGGAAGAATTAATTATGGAACGCGTTGCCCTCTACCTGCAAGATATGCACGACCTCCGCGATGGTCTCAGCTGTGTCAAATCTGCAGAAAGCGTAGGCTTTGAAGCGGTCTGGCAGGCGGAGAGTCGTTTGGTGCGAGATGCCATCGTGCCGATGGCGGCCTACGCCGCGGTGACAGAACACCTCAAGGTCGGCTCAGGGGTCATCAACAACTGGTCGCGCAACATCGGTCTTCTGGCAGCCACCTTCCTCACGCTGGACGACCTGGCCCCGGACCGCATTATCTGTGGCATCGGCGCCTGGTGGGATCCGCTGGCGAAGAACCTGGGCATTGATCGCAAAAAGCCGCTAACAGCCATGAAAGAAACCGTCCTCGTTCTGCGTCGCTTGTTAAACATGGAGCGTGTCACTTTCGATGGAGAATTTATACACGTCAACGACCTCAAGTTGGACGTGGAGTATGGTCGCCAGGAGCCGCGCCATGTGCCGATCATGATCGGCGCCACCGGCGACCAGATGATGGAGCTGGCCGGCGAAATCGGCGACGGCGTCGTTCTGAACTACTGCACCCCACCTGAACATAATGATCGCTCTCTGGAATTGCTAGAGAAAGGCGCTCGAAAAAGCGGTCGGAGCCTGGATGATATCGATCGCCCGCAGCTGATAGTCTGCTCAGTGGATCTCGATCACGATCAGGCGATTGACTCCACCCGGGCGTTGCTCTGCCAATACCTGGCACAACAGCCGCACATCGCAAAATCCTCCGGAGTCTCCGAAGACGTTGTCCGGCAGATCCAGTCCATCTTAGGTTGGCCCGCCACCAGGGAACAGATCGACCAAGCCAAGCATTTAGTGCCCATTGACTTGATCAATAGCATCACCGCCTCAGGCACGCCCGATGAAGCGCGCTTCTGCGTGAATGAGTACCGCAAACGCGGCTGCACCTGCCCCATCTTGTACCCTGCCGGCGGGGACATCAAGCTCTTGTTGGACACCTTCGCCCAGTAATCCATCACACATAAAGTATGAGAATGAACCCATCGGAGATGGCAATTACACAGAGATTGCCTTTGCTGATGCCCTTTTGACATCCGATTCAAATATGATGGTCAGAGTTGATACCACAAATGAGGGTATTGCGGATATATGTGCTCCCGTGAGGCGTTTTGACCATTCCCGGAAGCTGAGTAGAATAGGACAAGAAATTCATCGGGAGCAGCTGCTGAGGTTCTACAAAAATGAAGCTGTGCGGGCCACCTTTAAATGCCCGGCCTGACGATTTAAGGTCCATCCTTCAGGATTCCCTCTCATAGTATCTGAAGGTCCTAGGTTTCCCACGCTTCGATCTAGACAGACCCCCCTCCACTATGTTCCGGGGACTACGGAATCCAAACCCCGCTACCTGAAAACGAAGCGTTCCATCGGGCGCTTTATTAATGGATGAATAAGAGCTATGGTAGGAAGCTCTTCGAGACACTAAAACTCGCTTTATAGGATCGTCCGAGAATCATACGAACAGCCACCGACACTCTCTCTCCACAGATCCAAAATATCCCCCAGGGGGAATCGACGAAGCTTCTCGAAGAAATATGGATGGAGGGGCTTGAAAACCCAAATCACGCTATCACAGGATCTGGTTCTTCAATATGCTTGGCGATTCCTCATTGGACAGGGTCATTCGAGTCGCCTTTCCTGGCTTCATCAGCGGTGCAGTTTGGGTGCAGAACCCTCACCACACCATAGAAACTATAGACAGCTTGAACGATTTAACCCCTATATATGGGGGTGGATAGACACTATAACTCTCTATATACAGGGGAGACGGAACTTTTCCCAACTCTTAATCAGTAGGTTACAGGTTCGAGTCCTGTGCGGGTCACCAATCCGGCCGCTTCGAATACATTCGGAGCGGCCGTTTGTGCTGAGTCTGGTCTCAAGGGGAGATCCCAAGAATTCAAAAGTTGTACTAGGAAGAGGGCGGAGACTTCCCATTGCCGAGCGTCTGATGGATCGAATCTCGCAGTTCCTGCGCTGAAAAAGGCTTTGTGAGGAAGAGATTTGCCCCGGCTTCGAGGGCAGCTTCCCGATCTTCTGCGAGGAACTTGGCGCTCGATACGATGATCGGGAGATCTGCAAAACGCGGCAGGGCTCGCAACCTACGCACCATGGTGAGCCCATCAATATCGGGCATCATGATGTCGAGGATGATCAGCGTGGGATCCAGGCTCTCGAGAATGGTCAAAGCCTGACTTGCGCTGAACGCTTTTTGGACCCCGTAGCCGTCGCTCAAAAGGATCTCGGCGACGACCTCACAGAAGGGTTTCTCATCATCGATGACGAGAATGCGCTGTTCACCTGGGTTAATCAATAAGGTTTGTCTGCTCCTGGATTTCGGGCAAGATTGCCCTTGTCTTAGATTGGCTCAGCAGCCCCTGACGCTCGCCTGTAACATTCCTGCTTGGCGTCATCGTTGGGAGCACAACAAGCCAGCCAAAACCATGCGACCTGGTTCCCTGGATCCTGCTTGAGCACCCAACTCAGTGCTTGTTCTCCATCCGTCAAGTCCCCTCGCTCAACGGCCTCGACCCCCAGATCGAGTGCGTGCTCGACGGACTGGTAGGCGTCCCTTAATGTCATACGATCAAACTCCTGAATAAGTTCTTGTCGGTCAGATGCCGGACGATCTTATCCTACCATGTGGTTTCATTGGCCGTAATTACAGCTACCTTACAGCTCAAATTTATCTTGGCGGAGGACAGGGTGCAGGGTAGACTCATCTCCAGCGAGGAGGGAATTTCCAAGCTTGAACCCACACTGGGTACTCCTAATCATCATCCAACTGCTTGCGGGTCCACCATTGGATGTCCGGGTGGACCAGGCTCAAGGATTGCCTGCCTGGTATGACCCCGGTCTCCACCCAGCTGCTATTCAGGCGATGGATTCCATGCAGCAGGCCGCTTTTGCAGATGGCATCCAACTCACGGTCTATTCGGGCTACCGGAGCTACCAGGATCAAGAACGAGTGGTCCAACGTGAACTAGCAAATAATGAGGATCTGGCCGACCGCTACCTTGCCCAAGCAGGTCACAGCGAACACCAGTTGGGCACGACATTCGACGTTGTTTGGCCAGGACTGCGGGTGGAAATGCTCGATCCTCGTAACCTTAAGCTGTATCATTGGCTTGAAGCGAATGCATATCGATTTGGTTTTGTGATCAGCTATCCCTTGAAGGACGCTGCACAATGGCCTTTCACTAACCGGTGGATGCCGATTAACACCGAGTTTATCTACGAGCCCTGGCACATTCGCTACGTCGGGATCGATCTGGCGGAAACGATAATTACGGCGGGCTACCTCGACCCTGGATCGGCCGTTCTTCCCCAAGAGTACTACCGCAACTGGCCCTGAACACTAATACGCTTCTAACGAAAATAACCAACCCGCTCTGATATACTTTTTCACTGTAGCTACTACTGGAGTATTGGTTATGGATCAATCGCTAAAGTTGTTCAAAGTTAGAGGGATCGCGATCCGGGTGCATATGACCTTCCCCTTGATCCTGATCTGGGCCGCTCTGCAGTTTGGGATACTTGCGCGTGGGGGATGGAGTGGTGCGTTGTTTGGGATCGTGACGACGCTCTTCCTGTTTGTTATCGTCGTCCTGCATGAGCTCGGACATAGTTTCGCTGCACAGCACTACGGCGTCGAAGTTAAGCAGATTGTGCTCCTGCCTATCGGCGGAGTAGCTCAGCTTGCGGAAATCCCCGAAAACCCAAGACAGGAGTTTGTCATTGCGATCGCCGGGCCAGCGGTGAATTTCGCCCTAGCCATTTTCTTTGGATCGTTTCTGTTCACCTCAGGAACCAGCCTCAGCCTTACGGACTTACCGGGGATGCTATTTCAGTTGGGCCGCACCAGCCTGGCATCGATTGGCGCATATTTGTTCGCTGCCAACCTGCTCCTAGGCCTGTTCAACCTGCTTCCAGCATTTCCGATGGATGGTGGCAGGGTGCTGCGGGCACTGCTGGCAACAAAGCTGAGCTACCCACGGGCAACGACGATCGCAGCTGCTATCGGTCAGAGCCTGGCACTGTTCATGGGTTTATGGGCTTTCTTGCAGGGTGACTTCTTTCTCGTTCTGGTGGGCATATTCATCTTCACCGGAGCAAGTCAGGAGCGGAATCTGGTTCTATCCCGGAACGCGTTGGCCGGGTTAAAGGTCCGGCAGGCATTTTCACGACAGGCCCGCTTTCTATCCCCGGATGATGAATTGGGGGTTGCGGTCGAATTGACTCTGCAGGGCTTTCAGGCTGATTTTCCGGTCTGTGATCAGGAGCAGGTGGTTGGCATTTTAACGCATTCCCGGCTGGTCCAAGCACTGACGCAGTACGGCGCAGCTATCCGTGTCAGGGAGGTAATGGATGTCGAATTTACACCGATATCCCCTGATCAACCGCTGATGGACGCCCAACGCCAGTTTGCTGAGCGCCACTCGGATGCCCTGCCCGTGATTGAAAACGGTCGTTTCCTGGGTCTGCTGACAAGCAGGGACTTGGTAGAAGTCCTGCAGCTCGCCTCGATCCCGAATGCGCTCCGGCCGGGGACGACGGAAACAAGCCTGGCCAGTGAGCAAGTGCTCTAGATAAGCTGGCAGGCAGGGCTCAAGCTGTACGATCCTCGTACGCTGATCTGGCAGTTTTCCCCGTATTAATCAGCATAGGTTGCTGCGCATAGGCAATAGTGACATACCCTTTCCCTTTCTGTTGGTAGGAGTTAAGGTTTGTTGCGCGCACCCTTGGTTGTGATACACTACGGGGGAAATTCAGCCGATGCTGGAGGGATGTATGGCCGCCGATGCCAAGCGGGTAGTTTGTATCGAGGATGAGCCAGAAATGATTGACTTGGTCCGATTAATCCTCGGCCGCAAGGGTTTTAACGTGATCGGCGCCAATGGCGGAATCGAAGGGCTCGAGACCGTGCGCAAGGAGCTTCCCGATCTAGTCCTGCTCGACCTGATGATGCCAGATATGGACGGCTGGGAAGTGTATCAGCAGATGAAGGCTGATGAAGTCCTGCGGGACATCCCCGTGGTTGTCGTTACCGCCAAAGCCCAATCGATCGATAAAGTGCTTGGTCTACACATCGCCAAGGTCGACGACTACATCACCAAGCCCTTCGGGCCCCAAGAACTGCTGGAGAGCGTCGAGAAGATCATTGGGGAGTAATTAGGGTACAATCGATCAGGGATCCTGAGGCGGCTCCGGTCGCTTATTTTTTTTCAGCAGACAGCCATGAACACAGTCTCGATCCGAAATCAATCACGAAATGCAGCGATCCTGGTCAATGCCCACTGGTGCCAATCCTACCTGTGCCGGCTGCGCGGGCTTACATTCCAAAGATCCTTGCCAGATGGGCAGGGACTGCTGCTAGTCAATCCGACCGAGGGCCGGATAAGTGCCTCGATCCATATGTGGATGGTCTTCTTTCCGTTGGGGGTGGTTTGGATCGATGGT
>DAOUEJ010000116.1:0-6596 GCA_034430615.1 Anaerolineales bacterium
GAACCGACCGTTTCCTCGTCAAGGCTGAGGCTGGTGATCGCACTCCCGTCTTCTTCCAGAATGAAGTTACTCACCCCCAGGCTGTCCACCCGCATTCCGGTCTCATCAAGAACCTGGGCATGCAGGCTCACGAGTGGGAAGTTGGATGTGTCCGGTTCAGACAGATGGAGACGGAGCGCGTCTTGGGCGTGGCTCGAGAGTGCGGGCCAGCCGGCGAGGAGGGTTAAGAAAACGATTCGAAGTGGCGTCCTGAGCCGATGCCAGCTCATGCGGCCATTGTAGCATGTCCTCCGCGCGGCATTGGCATTGCAGCTGGCTTACAAATCCACCCACCCAGCACACAACCGGCATATGATGGAAGCAGCTAGAGACGAGATTCAGAAAACGGTGTTGACTCTAACTGGAAGTGGTTGTCGAAGTGAACGCTGAACCGGATGAGGGGTCTCCGATGATCAACACGCAAAACCAGATCGAGCGAGCCCTCCGCATCATTTTGATTGCAGGATTCTTTGGTGTCTTGGGTGTGGAAGCCTGGCTGCTGATCCAGGTGCTCACCAGCCTGCACTGATTGACTGCGGAGGTATCTATCACCTGCTCAATTATGAGATCGGGGAGCCGGAGGTACACTTTCCCTGATTGCCTGTCCGTTCCGGACGGGTTTTTTATTCCCACTCGATCGTCCCTGGTGGTTTGCTGGTAATGTCGTAGACCACCCGGTTGACACCCGCAACCTGGTTCACGATCCGGCTGCTCATCCGGGCAAGGAGCACGGGATCGATCCGGGCCCAATCGGCGGTCATAAAATCTTCGGTGGTCACGGCCCGTATCGCCACAACCTCAGCGTAGGTGCGCTGATCTCCCATTACACCCACTGAGCGAACAGGGAGCAGTACGGCGAACGCCTGGGCAATCGAAGGTTTGGGGCGCAGGCCATCGTCAACTGGAGATTCGGGTGTGGTCTGATTAGCACCGAGTTCCTCACGCACTATTTGATCAGCTCGCCGTAGGCGATCCAGGCGCTCGAAGGTCACCTCTCCCAGGCAACGTACAGCGAGGCCAGGCCCTGGAAAGGGTTGACGCGTGATGATCGCTTCGGACAGCCCGAGTTCTCTACCCACGGCACGTACTTCATCTTTAAATAGTTTGCGTAGCGGTTCGATCAACTCAAATCCCATGTCATCAGGTAGCCCCCCGACGTTATGGTGGGTTTTAATACGATCCGCTTGCTGGCGGTCTGGTGTGTTTGATTCGACAACATCAGGATAGATCGTACCTTGAACGAGGAAGTGGAAATCTCCCAGCCGCGCGGCTTCCCCCTCGAAGACACGGATAAACTTCTCTCCGATCACACGCCGTTTTAGTTCCGGATCGGTGACGCCGGCCAGCGCGTCGAGGAAGGTCTCGCTGGCATCGATAGCATGCAGCTTGACGCCCAACGTCTCGGAAAAGGTTTCAATGACCGCTTCGGCTTCACCCCTCCGCAGGAGTCCATTGTTGACGAAGATGCATTCGAGTTGATTTCCAATGGCTCTCTGCACGAGAGCTGCCGCCACGGAGGAATCGACGCCGCCGCTTACGCCGGCCAGAACCCGATCATGTCCGACCTGTTTACGGACCCGGCTCACAGCCTGCTCAACGATAGAAGACGGGACCCATTCCGGAACTGCTCCACATATATCAACGACGAAGGCCTTGAGCATGCGCGCACCGGTGGGTGTGTGCTGCACTTCGGGATGAAACTGGATGCCATAGCGCCGGTGGGACCGGTCGACCATGGCCGCAATCGGAGAATTCTCAGAGCGGGCGAGGACCTCAAACCCAGCTGGCACCTGTTCGATCCGATCCCCGTGGGACATCCAGACGACATGTTCGCCAGGGGGGATGAGCGGATCCGGCTGGATCACCTCGAGCAGAGCCTGCCCGTATTCACGTTCGCTCGCCTGGGCGACGACACCCCCGAGAGTATATGTGAGGGCTTGCATGCCGTAGCAGATGCCCAGAATAGGCAGATCGCTCTGAAGGACATATTCAGGAATCCGAGGCGCGCCTTGATCGTACACGGAGGCTGGGCCGCCGGAGAGGATAAAGCCGCGCGGGTTGGTGGCCAGTACGGTCTCTGATGGGGCGTCGAAGTGGAAAAGCTCGCAGTATACGCGAGCCTCGCGCACCCGGCGGGCGATCAACTGGGCATATTGCGAACCGAAATCGATGATGGCGATCGAATCCATTGGCACCTACTCGGCGAATAGGATCTGCTCGCCTTCCATAGCCGAGATCCTGGCCAGCGCCTCGATCGGAACATTAAGATGGGCGAGGATGTCACGCCCGCCCTCAAATGTTTTCTCGATCAGAGCGCCGATGCCCACGATCTTCGCTCCCGCAACCTGCGCCAGGCGGACGAGGCCGAGGATGGTTTGTCCGGAAGCAAGAAAATCATCGATGATCAAGACGCGCTCGCCGGCGCCGAGGTATTCGGGCGATACGATTAACTCTACGATCCTGCCCTTGGTGTGGGAGGGGGCAAGCGTGAGGAAGATTTGATCCGGCATCGTGATCGGTTTGGACTTGCGGGCGTACACAACGGGGAGGTTGAGATGCAAGGCGGTCATCACTGCCGGGGCGATACCCGATATCTCGGCCGTGAGGATCTTTGTGGCGCTGACGTTTTGGAAACGCAGTGAGAATTCCTGCCCGCATGCATCCATCAAGACCGGATCGACCTGGTGGTTGATGAAGCCATCGACTTTAAGAATTCCGTTGCCAAGGTTCTTGCCTTCGGCTAGGATCCGCTCACGCAGTTTTTCCATGCCTTCCTCCTCCTGCATGTCTGATTGTACGTCGTCGCACCGGAGGTGCAAGCAGCAGGCGCACGCGCGGGCAACTGGTGGCACCAGCAGGAAAGCCCGAAGCAGAGCAGGCGAATTGGATCTCCCTCAGCTGGGGGAAGAGAATGACGCTTGACATAGAACGTATGTTCCGGTAGAATACGAACAAGTGTGCGGCAAATTGGATTGCGGCATGTGAGGGAAACGGCTCCGAATGAGGAGGTATCGATGATGGCAAAACGGAAGCTGACCGATCGTCAGCAGCGCATGCTCGATCACATCCAACGCTTTACTAGTGAGCATGGATACCCGCCTTCTATCCGGCAAATCGGGAAGGCAGTGGGGATTTCATCCACGTCCGTGGTCAACTACAACCTCAACCGGCTGGTGGAGGAAGGTTTCCTCGACCGCGACCAGAATGTCTCGCGCGGGATCCGACTGACCGATAAGCTAGTCAAAGCCTCCAATACGCTGGGCGATATCATCCGCGTTCCGCTTGTCGGTCGTATTTTTGCCAGTGAGCCGGTACCGTTGCCGAGCACCGATTCTCCCATCTTCAGCGCTGACGAGGCGATCGAGATCACCCGGGATATGGTCGGCTCAACCGAGGATCTCTTTGCACTGCAGGTGAAGGGGGATTCGATGATTGATGCCATGGTCAGCGAGGGCGATATCGTGGTGATGAAGCGAGAGCTTGAATGGCACAACGGGGATATGGTGGCTGTCTGGCTGAGTGATGTGGAAGAGACCACGCTGAAGTACATCTACCGTGAAGGCAGCCGGGTGCGCTTGCAGCCCGCTAACCCAACGATGGATCCAATCTACATTGAAAACCCTGCTGCATTTGATGTCCAGGGAAAAGTTATGCTCGTGATCCGGCAGTTGAACTAAGCTAACATTCCTAAGATTTCCTTCCAATTCACAGGCGACCGGCTCACGGTCGCCTGTCACGTTTATGGGTGGAGTCCGAAGCAAACCAATAAACGGGGAGAGTCCTTGCTAAAAGCTTTGAGATCGTAATCGCCATAGGTCTCGAACTCCAGGAAACCGGCCATCTCGCCGAATTCTGCCAAGGTCTCCGGGGTCCGCAGGTGATAGCTCTCTTCCAGGGTAATCCTCTCTGCGCTCCCATCGGGGTGGAACGCATCATAGATCCATTCAACGTGATGCACCTCAGGGTGCGAAGTGGTGGATATATTGGCCCGTACCTCAACACCAATTTCACCTTCAGAGAGCATATAGGAATCCAGGACTTCTTGCGGGTCGTGATCGGGATCGAGCGCGGTAGCTGGGTTTGGAAGATCGCAAACCAGCGCTCCTCCTGGATCCAGCAGCTGCCCTATGTCACGCAGGATCAACGCCAACGCCGCATCGTCGAAAATAGCGAGGGTATTCAAGGGCGCGATGGCCAGCGAGAAACGGTCATGCAATCCCATTGCGAGCAAGTCCATGCATACGAGTGACCCCCGTTGATGTTCGTTCTCCGGCAGCCCGGTCAGGCGTGCCCGGGCAACTACTAGCATCGCTGGATCGTGGTCCAGGCCGATGATGGAGGCGCCTGCGTTCAGCAGGGGTCCAAGAACGCGTCCGCCACCGCACCCAAGCTCTAGGACGGATTTGCCGAAGCGTTGCAGCATGCTGATCCAGAAGGGGAGATCATCCGCAAAGTCGACATACTGGGCGTTATACAGCCGCGCAAATCTGATGGTGGGGGTCTTCACTTGTGCTGGTCAACCTTCCCTTTTACGAAGCGTGCCGAAGCGGCCTGGTGCGCTGGTGCTGACCACAGGTTCGGGAACTCCTTACGTTCGGCTGCAGCTGCGTTCGAGGGATCGAGGGTGCGGCCGGCGCGCAGCATGCGTTTGATGGCGCTGATCGCCCCTGCGTCGTTTTCGGCGATCGTGGCTGAAAGCTGAAAGGCTTCCTGGAGGGCCTGGCCGGGAGGCGTGAGGCGATTGGCGAGGCCGTAATGGAAGGCCTCTTCTCCGCTCAGCACGCGCCCGGCGACGAGCCACTCGAAAGCACGGGCATAGCCTACCGTTCTGAGCAGCCGCATTGCGCCACCCCAGGCTGGGCTTATGGCCAGACGAACATGCATCAATCCGATGCGTGCGTCCGCAGCCACCATGCGCATGTCACAGGCGAGGGCGATTTCTGCCCCGCCTCCCATGGCAGCTCCTTCGATTGCCGCAATCGTTGGACAGGGCAGGTCTGCCCAACGGATCAGGGCCTCACCCATGAGGGTCATCAATCTTACGCCGTCCACGCGGCTGAGGTGATTGTGGAGTTCGTTTAAATCGCCCCCTGCGCAAAATGCGCGCCTATCGCCGGTGATGATCACTGCCCGCAGGTGCTCTGACTCGTGGGCTTCATCCGTGAGCTGTCGGAAACGCTCCATGGTTTCCCAGGAAAGAGCGTTGCGGACTTCAGGCCGGTTGAACTTTAACAGGCCGATCCCCTGCTCGTCGATTTCGAAAAGCAGACTCGAGTTCATTGCCATCCTCCTTGACCGGCCTCGTTGCGGGCCGTATACTCTCACCTACCGGGGTGTAGCGCAGCTGGCAGCGCGCCGCGTTTGGGACGCGGAGGTCGGCGGTTCAAATCCGCCCACCCCGACTGCATGTTATAACCCCGGGAATGTAGGAGGTTTCGGTGCGCGGAACGCGAATCTCGAAGGCCTCACAAAAGCTCGATGTTGTCCTTGTGGCAGTGCGCTACGATCCTGACACACTCCAGCTTGATTTCGCCCAGGGGTATGTCCGTAGAGGCAAGGTCTGGGGTGACCAAAGGCTGCTAGGAAGGGTCGAGATCCTCGATTATCTCTCCCGGGGAAAGCGGGTGGTTACCGGTCATCCGACGGACATACCTGGTGATTTCAAGACCTTTAACCGGGTCCGGGAAGGGGGTGAGGGTTCAAGCCAGGTGCTGCGCAGCGAGGGATCTCAGGGACAGGCAGATAACCTCGGATTGCCGCTGGTCTGAATCCAGGTCGGAGGAACAAGAAATTTCGGTCCGACCGCATGCCTGGCTTGACCAGCCACCATGGCGACGGTAGAATGCGAGACGTGCGGGCGTCGCCAAGTGGTAAGGCATCAGCCTTCCAAGCTGACATTCACGGGTTCGAATCCCGTCGCCCGCTCCTTCATAGACCGCATAGGCGGTCTTTTTCTTTGTAATACGGACTTGTGATTTCATACCTCGCGCACGCTACTATATATCAATCTCGTCAGATCAAGCGATTTCATGCCTCACGCACTTCTAAGAAAAAACTCACGCATTTGCGCAGTCAGAATACACCCCAGAAGGAATGTATGCTGCCTTTAAGGCGTTAGATTGCCGTATTGAAAGGAGGAAATCCTCGATGTTTGAAGATTGGTTTGTCGAATTGATTTCCGTTCTTAGCGATGCTTTTGTTGGTATCATCGCAATCATTGTCGCCATCATGGCAAGTTGATTTTCACTGCTTTTTTCCTTACCTAATTACTTGTTCCTTTCACATTGAGCTAAACGCTCATTCACCTGCCAAGTTTCGTTTACCTTCCTTCTTATATCCTTTGTCCAAATTTATTTTGCGGCTTCATTGGATGCTCTGCTCGCTGCGCTGTTGCTTGGCTCTATCCAACTCGAGAATAATGTTGTTAGATAAAAAAATCACGGTTTATGAGAAGCAAAGATTTGCCTCTAATTAGAGCTGATTTATAATCATCCAATAGAATGCCACACGTTGAGCTCAAAATATGAATGGGAAAATAATACTCATCATCGGGATTT